>CALGZD010000116.1 GCA_937934635.1 uncultured Deinococcales bacterium | reverse complement strand
AGCTAGCTATCTCCTTGGGGCATCTCCATGGCGAACATTTTTAAGGCTTAACCTACCTCTTGCCATGCCTGCAATCGTCTCGGCAGCCATCCTTGTATTCATCTTTTGCTTTACCAGCTTTGGTGTCATCGTTATTTTGACACCTGACTTGCAGTATTCAACCTTGGAAGTAGAAATCTATCGCCGAGGCGCTCGCATGTTACAACTTGACAAAGCTGCGGTACTGGTACTCATTCAACTCGTTGTGATTATGGCATTGAGCTATATCTATAGCCGAATCCAAGCAACTATGAGCGTTGGTTTAAAAGCAAGAGAGCAATTCCAAAAACCAAAGGCTAGTTTAAAAATCATCCTATACGTAGCTATGGCATTTGCTATCCCCTTACTCCTCGCGCCACTAGTAGCTATTGTGCAAAAGCTATTCATTATCGATAACTCATTTAGCCTAGGTTACTTTCAAAACCTGACTGAAGTCAGTCGTTCGGTTGGTTTTGCTGGTTTTAATTTAGCCCTTTACAACTCACTACGCTTTTCCCTGTTTACAGTCCTACTTGCAACCACATTAGGCTTTTTCTTTTGCTATGCAATCGTCAGAGCAAAGTGGCAATTCTTAGATAGCTTAAGCTTATTACCTTTAGCAACCAGCGCTGTAACGCTTGGTTTTGGCTACTTGATTAGTTTTCCTGTGCTTTCAGCCAGTTTTGCTGGGGTATTACTTACCCATGTGCTCATTGCTTTTCCATTTGTGGTTCGGAGTATTTTACCTGCACTCAGGGCAGTTCCTGACAATGTGGTTAACGCAGGTAAAGGGCTGGGCTCGAGCCCGATCAACATCCTCTGGCGTATCGAACTCCCTTTGCTCAGACCTGGGCTAATCGCTGCTGCAAGCTTTGCCTTTGCAATATCTATTGGTGAATTTGCTGCTACACTTATCCTCAGTAGACCAGAATTTGCCACTTTACCTGTAGCAATTTTTGACCGTCTAGCACGTCCTGGAGAAGCAAATTTTGGCAGTGCGCTAGCACTTGCCTTTGTACTTATGGTGCTCAGTGGCATCGCTATGTTTATATTGGAACTCTTTGGCAAAAGTGAGTTCTAACCCCCCGTGAAAAGCATCGTTATAGAAAGTCAACCTATAATAGAAAGTCAACCTATAGAACGATGTAGCTAAAATACCATTCTAGTAGATTATGCTTCATTAATTCTATGTAACATGGGTTCTGCTATATCTTTAATGAAGATGCTATACTATATCCATATAAATAAAGCATCTCGCTATTTATACAACATCCCCTACACAACATCAGCTTTTTACGTCTAGGATGCTATTACTCAAACCTGAGTATTTACATTGCCACATGGCTTTTCTAAGTCGTTTTTTTATTAGAGTGTCTTCATTAAGTGAGTAGATTAAAATCCTGTAAGGAAGGTGTAATACGCAACTTGCTTAAATAACGTTCGATTAAGGGTATGCAACACAACCTAATATAACCTCTGGAGGGATGGAAAATGGTAGTACGTTCAGACGATAATCGTTTAAATAATAGTCGTTCAGAAAACAATGGTTTAAGCAGCACTTTAAACAATGGTTTAAACAATAATGTTTCTCGACTTTCAACTGCTAGTTCAAATGATTCACTTGATCATTTATTAGCAGATCGTCGTTTTTGTACGCTTTGCGACATGATGAAAATTCAAGCTGTCGCCTTGGTGCTTTACGGATTTATATTTTTTATTGCACCTAGCCTACTTCTCATCCCCCAATTCGGATTTACCGATTCTATTCCAGCATTTTGGCTCAGAGCTTTAGGCGGCGTGCTGGTGCTAGCGGGTGTGCTCGAGCTCAGAATCATCAGGCGACTTCGTAAACAAACCAGTCGAATCTGGGTATTTATGGTCATGCCACTTATCTTCATAGCCTGTACTGGTATAGAGCGTGTTATGGGCAACTACCAAAGCATCAGCCTATTCCTTTGGGTTTTTGAACTCAGTATGCTTCTACTATGTGCAGTAACCTTCATCAGCTTTTTAAGACTTCGCAATGATGCAGTTAACGCAGGTACAGAGCTCATGCATGTCACTGCTGACAAAGCAAAACTTGAAGCTATCAGAATGAAAAAGCTTGAAGCTAAAAAACAAAGAAGAGCTGAACAAGCCAAACAAGAAAGACTACATGAACAAGAAAGACTGCATGAACAAAGACTGCATGAACAAGAAATGCGCCAATTGACAAAAACTGACCCAAGTTTGTCAATCTAGAACTAATCTAAAAGCAATCTAGAAACTATGTAAAACTTAAAAAGCGCTGCCAAATATCGGCAGCGCTTTTCTTTTACTTGTTCGCTTATGAAGCTTTAAAGACTTTTCAGTTGTTCAAATGCAGCAGTAGCACGTTCACGAATCAAATCGTAGTTCGACTTGCCAGCCATCATCATGTGCATTTCCATATGACGGTCAACATCACCAAAGATACTACCTAAAACTTCAACTTCTTCTCTTGTACGTAAAGATGCATCATCTCTAAAGGTCATAGTATATACATGTTCGAATTGCTGATCTGTCAGGTCACCACTCAAGTATTGCTCAATCATGCGTTTGTAAATACCAAGATCACTTGATGTCTTTTCATCTGACTCAACCTTTTCACCACTATCTGGTGCATGGCTAAAGCCTTGATCAAGCACTTCAGGTGTGATGTCCCAATTATCTACATCAAAAACAGCTTGACCATCTTTAAAGAGAATTACTTGTGGAGATTGATGGACAATACCTGTTTTGTCTGTAATAAGGTTGCTTGCAGGGCGTGATTCAACAACACGAATAATTCCAACCATCAGGTCTTCACGGTTTTCTAACTTCTCTTGAACAAAACCAAAACCTTGCATGGTTTTATGGCATGTACCTGCCTTGAAAATAACACTGGTAGGAAATTGGTCTAAAAATCCTTCTACCGCTTCTGGGCTGCTGAGGTTTAAAACACGATCTCTAAAAGCCATAATGCATTTTAGAGCATGTTGTATGTCATAGCGATAGAGACTTTTTGTCAGCATTATGTGATTTTTATAACAAAATATAGTATTTACAGAGCAGGAATTCGACACTCTACTTCATTCTACTTAAGGTGAAGCTCTATTTCAAAACTATCTTTAACTGGCTCGAGCCGTATGCTAAACTTACTAAAGCTTGTATGTATAACACCCTAATATTAAAGGCAAATCACTTAACTAATCCCTACATTCTTAGAATGTTTCAAATATAGCGATATAGTCAAAATAGTTGAATTAAAAACAGTGGTCCAAATACTAATGGAAAGTTCGAACAGTACAAAAAAAGACGTGGCAATACGCCAAAAACTCAAAGACTACGGCTTGCGCTACAGTAAGCCTAGAGAAGCTATTTTGAGCATTTTTGGTGAGCGCAAGCAACATATCAGTGCGGAAAAACTCTTTCAGGAGCTTAAAGAACGGGGCGAAGAGTTGAGTCTATCAACAGTCTATTTAAACCTTCGTGTGTTAAGTACTGCTGGTTTGTTGCGTGAATTTCAAGGTGGCAATGGCGAAACTGTTTTTGACAACAACACTAGCCCTCACGACCATTTGGTTTGCAAAGTATGTGGCACTGTTACCGATATTCCACTGACCTATATTGAAAATGCATCAATTCACCGACAATTACATGCAAATGCAAAGCAATATGCCAAAGGCTGGAACATAGATGAACCTGATTTGATTTTACAGGGAATCTGCCCTACTTGCCGAACTTAAGTCTTACTCAAATAAAAACCACAGCTATAAAAACAGCTATAAAACCTTTTCTCACGAAAGATTTACAGAAGAGGGGCAATTAAGACGTAGACAGTATTGTATGCATCTTGTACTATGAACCGTTTGTCGGTACTTGCAGATGTACTGGGTGGCAGCAGGATGTCCACTTACAGCGCACATTTACTGACAAGGGAATTCAAACCATATTGTTTTTCACAAACATAACCAAAATGTACAGTGCTACTTCAGATGTACAGAGTATCGTGAATGACAATAAAAATCCCACTCTAACGTCCTGCATTAGGAGACAACATGTCATACCTCGGAATGAAACAACTTTTAGAGGCTGGTGTTCACTTCGGACACGAGACTAAGCGCTGGAATCCAAAGATGAAGCGCTACATCTACGCTGAACGTAATGGTATTTTCATCATTGACCTTCAGAAAACGCTTCTAGAGAGCGATAAGTCTTTTGCATTTTTGCAAGATGTCGCAGCTCGTGGTGGCAACATTCTGTTTGTTGGTACTAAAAAGCAAGCCCAAGAAATTCTTGCAGCCGAAGCAACTCGTTGTGGCATGCCATTCATCAACGAACGTTGGTTAGGTGGCATTCTTACAAACTTCAAAACGATTAAACTTCGTGTTAACCGTTTGAAGCAGCTTGAAAAGATGTACGAAGATGAAAGCATCTTACGTTACAGCAAAAAAGAACAAATCGAGCTTGGTAAAGAAATGCTTCGTTTAAAGCGCTACCTAGGTGGTATCAAGAAAATGAATCGCCTACCAGACGCCCTATTTATTGTTGACCCTGCAAAAGAAGTTATTGCAGTACGTGAAGCAAATAAACTTGGCATTCCTGTAGTAGCACTTGCAGATACAGACTCTGACCCTGATGTTCTTGATTACATTATCCCAGGTAATGACGATGCAATTCGCTCAATCCAGCTAGTAACAGCACGTTTGTCAGATGCAATTGTTGAAGTACGTGGTGGCTCTGATGACGCAGCAGCAGCAAATGCAGCAGACGCTAAGACAGATGCGACAGATGCAGCTCCAGCAGCAGATGCGACAGATGCAACACCAGCAGCAGACGCAGCTCCAGTTGCTCCGATGGCATCACCAGAAGATACGATTGCTCAAGCTGCAGAGCGTGGTGCTGCAAGCGAGTAATGTAGTGCTGCAAGCGAATAATGTGCTGACGCACTTGGTTGATACGTACCTAGCAGTTTTCTTCGCTTCGCTACAAAAACATGCTGAAGTTTGTTTTTAAAGAAATTTTGAACTGACTGAATAGGTATTTAAAATCGAGATATTCACTAAATTAGGTAACTAATTTGGTTTAACAAAATATCTAAACACTTTATGGAAAGGATACACCTATGGCTGTAACAATGGAAAGTATTAAAGAGCTTCGTGCTATGACTGGCGCAGGCATGTTAGACGTTAAGAATACGCTAGCAGAAACTGAAGGCGATATTGAGAAAGCTGCACAGCTTCTACGTGAGCGTGGTATTGCTAAAGCTGGTAAAAAAGCTGATCGTGCTGCAACTGAAGGCTATGTTGGTAGTTACATTCACCACAACGGCAAGATAGCGACACTTGTTGAGCTTAATTGCGAGACAGACTTTGTTGCTCGTAACCCAGATTTCCAACAGATTGCTAAAGACTTGGCCATTCATGTATCTATGGCTAATCCAAGCTATAAAACACCTGAAGATGTTCCTGAAGATATTATTGCTAAAGAGCGTGAAGTTCTTCTTAATCAAGCTAAAGAAGAAGGCAAGCCTGAAAACATTGCTGAGAAAATGGTTGAAGGTCGCATCAATAAGTTCTATCAAGAGAACTGCTTAATGAAGCAAGCTTACATCAAAGATGATAGCAAAGACATTGAGCAACTGATTAACGAATCTATTGCAAAAATCGGTGAGAATATCCAAATCGGTGCATTCAACCGAATCTCAATCGGAGAATAACTATGAAGCGAGTGCTCCTTAAACTTTCAGGAGAATTCCTTTCTGGAGAACAAGGGTTTGGTGTTTCACCAGACTCTACAAAAGCACTTGCACAAGAAGTCGCCGCGGCCCATAGCCGCGGCGTTCAACTAGCTATAGTTGTTGGTGCTGGTAACTTTTGGCGTGGTGCAAAGCAAGGTGCTGGTATGGAACCTGCTACAGCAGATTATGTAGGCATGATGGCAACGATTATGAACGCTGTTGTACTACAAGATGCTTTAGAGCAAATTGGTGTAGATACACGTGTTCAGACTTCGCTTGAAGTTAAAGAAGTTGCTGAGCCTTATATTCGTAGACGTACGATGCGCCATTTAGAAAAAGGTCGTGTGGTTATCTTTGGTGGCGGAACAGGTAATCCATTTTTTACGACTGATACTGCTGCTGCACTTCGTGCATTAGAAATAGATGCTGAGTGTGTGTTGATGGCTAAGAATAAAGTGGATGGTGTTTATAATGCTGATCCACAAAAAGACCCAAATGCTAAGAAATACGATACACTAAGCTATATAGATGTCATTAATGATGGTTTGAAAGTTATGGATATGACGGCTATTAGTCTTTGTATGGATAAGAACATGCCAATTAATGTTTTTGATATTTTTACAGAGGGTAATTTAGAACGCTTACTTTCTGATGAACATGTTGGTACACGTATTAGCAATGATGTTGTTACAAAATTTGCTTAAGGCAGACTAGACGAACTCTATTTAGACGCTACAACTATGTAGCGTCTTTTTTTATACTTAGAAAACATATCATCATTCAGTATACTTCGAATACTCAAAACAAAAAAAAATCTAAATATCGACTTTAGTGAGATAAGTTGGTCTACATGAATACTTATAGGACAAAGACAAAGATGCTTCAACTGTAGTTGAAGGTTTTTGGGGTGTGCAGCAGTTGGTTGATATATCGCTTATTGTGTCACTCATAGGCTTAGTTGGGATGATAGCATGTTTAAATTGTTTGATAAAACCAAACATTTTACCAAGAGGTATCCACCCTACTTCTTTTGAATGATGAACTAACATCAGAAATCCTGTATACTGAATTATGTCTAATCCTACACAAGCTAGTCCTTTTTGTGGTCGTGAAGATGATCTTAAACACTTACAAGATGTTTGGCACAAGGTAGAGCAGGGTGAGCCACAGGTTGTGGTTTTGCTGGCTGAGTCTGGTTTGGGTAAAACACGCTTGGTACAAGAGTTTTATAATTGGCTTTCTGTAGAAAAAGATGGAATCGGCAACGATGGTTACTGGCCTGATGTGCTTACACAAAAGAGTGAGAACTTAGCGGTTAATCCAGATATAAGTGGGTGTAATGATGCTAATGTTATGCCCTACCTGTGGTGGGCACTTAGGTTGATAAATCCAGAAGGTAGAAATCAGCTTTTAACAAGTACGGTTTCTGCACATATTCCGCAACTTAGTCCACACCTTGAGAAAATGTATAGGTCAAGACGTGTTAAGCAACGTTGGCTTGAAAGTGGGCGCACTGCTGGTGAGGTATTTATTGGCGCTATTCCGATTGTTGGCAACATAGCAAATGTTGTGATTCCTGCCTTTGATTTGTTGCAACAAGGTAGAGATGCACAAAAAGATAAACGACAAAGTTTAGGTGATATAGAAGAACAAGCCAAACAAGACTTAAACATCCAAATCATTGATGATTTACGGAAAGTTTTATCAA
>CALGZD010000115.1 GCA_937934635.1 uncultured Deinococcales bacterium | reverse complement strand
AATATGGTGGCATCGGTGCAAGCTACACCGCCTATGGTCTAGTCAACCGAGAGATTGAATATGGCGATGCAGGTATGCGTAGCTTCGTAAGCGTTCAGTCTAGTTTGGTCATGTACCCAATCTATACCTACGGCTCAGAAGAATTGCGAATGAAGTGGCTACCTCGCCTCGCAACAGGCGAAGCCATCGGCTGCTTTGGTCTAACCGAGCCAGATGCAGGCTCTGATCCTGGCAGTATGCAAACTAAGTGTAAAAAAGTTGGCAACGAATACGTGCTAAATGGCGTCAAACGCTGGATTACCAATGGCTCACGTGCCAGCGTAGCTGTTATATGGGCAAAGAGCGAAGACGATGGCAAAATTCATGGCTTTGCAGTTGACACAACTACCGAGGGCTTTAAAGCTGTAGATATCAAGACAAAAGCCAGTATGCGGGCTAGTGTAACCTCAGAACTTTATTTAGATGATGTCGTTGTACCAGCAGGAGATAAGCTAGATATCATTGGTCTAAAAGGTGCGCTTTCTTGCCTTAACCAAGCACGCTTTGGTATCGCTTTTGGTGTGCTAGGTTCAGGTTTCTATTGTTTGGAAGAAGCTGCGGACTATGCTGCGGATAGACCCATCTTTGGTGTACCACTTGCATCTAAACAAATCATCCAAGAACGTCTTGCCAATATTCTAGGCGACCTTACAAAAGGTAGTCTACTAGCCTTCCAATTAGCCAAGTTAAAAGAACAAGGCAAAGACACACCACAACGTGTTTCACTTGCAAAAAGAGATAACGGTCGTGCTGCGCTTAATGCTGCTAGGTTATCCAGAGAAATTCTTGGAGGTAATGGCATCACAACAGAGTATGGCTCTATTCGTCACATGTTAAATCTTGAAACTGTTGTGACTTATGAAGGTACAGATATTGTTCATTCACTGGTACTTGGTAAAGCTATTACTGGCGAAAATGCTTTTTAAAACCAGCTAAAGAACCCAATAAAAAAAACCGCAGTTCAAACACTGCGGTTTTTTATTTTCAAAATTTATTTCAGCTAAAACTTATTCTGACTTTTGAATAATATAAACAGCTTCGATATGGTCAAGTTCACCTTGAGGCTTCCAAAGACCAATTGCATCATCTTGACCGATACGACCGTGAACAGCATCAAAACCATCTAGCTCAAACTGCTGCTGGAAAACAGACATAGCACCTAGAGCTTCAGTAATGTATTCCTCAATAGTCAAATCATCCGCTCCAGCAAGTTCAAAGCCTTCTGCTTTCGCATCAGCAACCGTATCATCTAACATCAACACTACTTCTGGATTACCACGACCACTTGGGTCAACACGCTGAATATCATCAAGAACATCTAGACCGTCGGTCACTTTGCCAAAAACAGCGTGGCGTCCATCAAGAAAAGCTGTCTCTACAAAAGTAATGAAAAACTGTGAGCCATTGGTATTTGGTCCAGAGTTTGCCATTGATAAAATGCCTTTTTCAGAGTGTGTTTGGTCTGCTGTGAATTCATCATCAAATTTATAACCAGGACCACCTGTGCCCGTACCTGTCGGGTCACCTGTCTGCGCCATGAAATCTTCTAATACACGGTGAAAGACAATATCTTCAAAGTAGTGATTAAGCGCTAAAAAGGCAAAATTGTTAATGGTATTTGGTGCATCTTCAAGCAAATCAATTGTCATCGTACCTGCACTTGTCACCATAATTGCGGCATAATCCGCACCTTCTTCAAGTACTTGTTCAGCAGATTCAAAACCCTGAACTTTCTCTTCGCTAATAAACTCAACAAAGTCATACCCTTCAGGTAAAAGCTCAGCAGCATTTTCAAGCTTTGCTACTTCATGCGTATGCTCTCCGTTATCTCCATGTGTATGTGTAGTTTGGCTTACCTGCACTAAATCTTGAGGGCTATTTTCTACGGTCTTTTGAATGGCATTTAGCCAAAGAATTGCGATTAGGGCAGTTATCATCATCAAAACGATAGCTGTAAACATAACACGAGTCTTGCGCTGTGTTGCTGTTGCAGTCTGCGTTATGGTCTGCGTTGTATTCTGCATTGTATTCTGCGTAGTGTTCATGGTTGTGGATTCCTCTTTAATTTGTGTGGATTTTTAATCATTCTAAAGGGTTGATGCGCCAAATGTTGTATCACAGTTTGTATCACACATGCCTTATGGCATCTATTCTAACGAGGCTTTTATGAGAAAATCAGCCTCTAGGCTTACAAAGATATCAATTACAATAGTATAAACATTTTATCTGCGAAGACTTAGATTCAAGGTGCAACAATAGTTTGTAATAGAATTTTGAGACCAACTGGTTGAAAAGTATGTCTCAGACGGGGCTATCTAACTGGGGTAATGGGTGGGCTCGAGCCCACCAACACCCCACTCAAAATCACACTAAATACTATCCCAAACACAAGCAACCCACCTTAAAAAAGCTCAATAAACCTTCAGCTCTATGAACCAAAAATTAGAGCCACAAATTAGAACCAAAAATTAGAACCAAAAATTAGAGCCAATAGCAACAAAAAAGAACTCGAAGATAACTTGCACAAAAACAACTGTATACTTACTATGAAAGGCGCTTGAACATATCCTATTAGACTTATACTAAACTGAAAGAAGAAAGTCATAATCCATTAGCAGAAAAAGTTGTCATTAGAACCGAAGGGCACACAAGTTACAAAGTTTCGATACATTTATGATTCACTTCGGTATTACTCCTAATTTGATTGAATTATTCTTATATCTAAACAACTAAAATCGTCGCATTAACCCTTTAGATAGAAAAGCACCTGCAAGTTTGTGGAGTTAACATATGAATACTAGAAAGAAAACCTTAGGCATCGACCTTGGTGGCACAAAAATATTAGCAGCAGTCGTTGAAGAGGGTACGATTCTCGAAACCCACCGTGTACCAACCCCACAACACGACCCCATAGCTCTCTATGACACAATGGCAGAAGCTGCACAAACATTATTGGATAAACATCCTGACATAGAACTCGTCGGACTTGGCTCACCTGGTCCACTTGATTTGCGGCACGGCACAATCATCTTTGCACCAAATATCGCCAACTTAAAAAATGCGCCTGTTGTCAAAGAAATGCAAGCAAGGCTCAACAAACTAGTAACACTAGAAAACGATGCCAATGCCGCAGGCTTTGCAGAACACCTCTATGGCGCAGCGCACAATTGGAAAAGCAGCGTTTATATCACCGTCTCTACTGGCATCGGCGCTGGTTTATACATTGGTAATAAAATCATTCACGGCGCACATGGTTCAGCAGGCGAAATGGGTCACATGACCATGCTCCCCTACGGACCACTTGGTGGTGACAGTCACCACGGCACTCTGGAGTCAATCGCTGCAGGTCGTGCCATGGAGCGCGAAGCACGCTATAGCTATCATGATGATGATATGGGTGCTAGAGAACTCTTTCAACGTGCCCGTGATGGTGAAGAAAAAGCGCTCAAAATCATTGATAATTCAGCTCGCTTTGTAGGCATCGGCATGTCTAACCTACAAAAAGTCTTTGACCCTGAAGGATTTGTCCTTGGTGGTGGTGTCAGTAGTCAAGGTGAGTTTTATCTATCAAGAGTACGAGAAAGTTATCAAGCGTATAGTAAGGGCTACCCTCAGGCACATATTGAACTAGCAAAGCTAGGCACTGATGCTGGTGTCATTGGTGCTGCTAGTGTTGCGCTCTACCCCGATCGAGGTTTATAGAGATTTAGAGGTTTATAGGTTATCTGTTCACAGATTCTTTACTGCAAATACCATCTAGCGTAAGTACTTTGCCACATCACGGTTGTGGTCATCTAGTGAGATATTTGGATAAAAATTACCATCTCGCCCATGCAAGAAAAACATATAGTCTTGACCATCTGCATTTGTTCTGACTGGTCTTAAGACTGCTTGCAGTGCTGCATTGCCAGGATTGCTGATTGGACCTACTGGGAACCCAGGTCGGGTGTAGGTATTCCATGCGTGGTCAGCAGCTTCAGTGAAGTCACCTGCAGACCTATCTAGTTCTGTTAGGTCTTTACCTAAACCATAAGCAACAGTAGGGTCAGATTGAAGCGCCATGCCGAGCTCGAGCCTGTTCAGGAACACTCCCGAAATAATCGGCATTTCTTCCACCGAACCCGCTTCAGACTGCACAATGCTCGCCAAAATCACCCACTGTTTTTTCGTCAAACCTAAATCATTGACCTTTTCTAAAGTTGCTAAATCCATCTCTTCTTCAAAACGACGCAGCATCAAAGCAAGAACATCCTCACTCGTTGCTTCATGTGGCACTTCGTAACTTGCAGGAAAAAGATAACCCTCTAAAGTAGCATCATCTGGCAAGTAATCAACGCCATAATTTTCTTTAAATAGCTCTGGATTTCGAATGTAAAAGATAAAATCTTTTTCTCTACCAAAACCAGCTTGATTCAATCGCTTGGCAATGTCAACCGTTCTAAAGCCTTCAGGAATCACAACACGTTTGGTTCTCGGTTGTCCCCCTGCTTGCAAAACCTCGGCAATTTCCATAGAGGTCATTTTTGGACTGATGTAGTAAAGCCCTTCACCAATACTGCGGTCATAACCTTTGTAGCGTAACCAAAGAGAAAAGATACGAGCATTTTTAATAAAGCCATCTGCCTCAAGTGCATTTGCTACACGACTTGCACCCCAACCCGGCTTCACTTCAAATTCAACACCTTGATAACCAGAATCACCTAGGACCTCTTCCCCATTAGTTTCTGCTGAAATTTCACCAGCATTAACATCAGCACTAACCCCGTCAATAGTTAGTGTTTGCGCTGTAGTTGAATTATTTTGTACAAGCACTGGAGACAAGGCCTGTCGCACAAATAGAAAAGCAGCACCAACAATACCTAAAGCTAAAAGCACAAGTGTAAGTAGGCTCAACAGAATATTCCGTAACCATCTGTTA
>CALGZD010000114.1 GCA_937934635.1 uncultured Deinococcales bacterium | reverse complement strand
TGATTTATCAGAGCGATCTTTTGTAACATCAGATCGTACAAAACCCTACATATTGCTTTAAATTGAAAGTAAAAGCAATTCCACGATTAACTGCGACAGCAGTTAATCGGCGAGGCAGATGCCTGTGGAACTCACACAGGGTGCGAGTAAGAATAAAGCCACTCAGTGTGTACAGTTATTTCGTGGAAACGCTGTAAAAATAGTAGAAATCATGCAGACTATTTCTCATAAGAAATAGTCTGCATGATTTTTTGTAAGCTACTGACAGTCACGTTCTATACTTTCTAACATCTCTATACCCAATTTGCTTTCACGTTTTAAAAATCAAGCTACAACAAGTCACAGCACCTTCAGCCTTTGCAAGCTCAGTTGCCAAAACCGTATGCACCTTTAAACCCTCTGCTTTTAGCTTTGCACATGTTTTTGGAAATTCTTCTGGATAGATAATATCCTCACCTATCAAAACAGCATTTGCAGCATAGGGTTCGCTAGGGTCTATTTCTATGATTTTCATATCAGGAAAAAGACTTGGGTCAATCCATGCTGGATTTAGTAGCAAAACATCTTTTGCCACTATGCTTACCGCAGATTTTAGGTGGAGGCAATCCTTTACTTCGATGGTTTTGACGGTGTAGTTGTAGGGCTCGAGCCCTGCCCTCAACTGCTCAACAGCCGCCTGATTACTCCTAGTCGACAAACCAACATATATCGTTCTACCCACCTTGAGTATATCTCCCCCATCAAGCGTACCAGGAGCTTTAATATCAATCAGTTCTCTATAAGGTGCTAGCGCAACACGAATAGAATCTACTTCTGCTTGCCTAGATTCTGCACCAGGGCGAGTACTCACTGCAACCTCATCGAGCACCAAAGCTGCATCTTCCACAAACACAGAGTCAGGCATAGTTGGTTCAGCATCTAGCGTCAACACTGTACAACCAATTGACCTTAGTAATGCAACATAAGCTTCATGCTGCTCTGTTGCAACTTCAAAACTAATAGACTGTCTATCTAAATGGGTAAGTTCACACTTTTCAATAGCTGGGCTAACTTTGCGGGTAATAGCAGTATAACTAGACATAACAAAATAGTAACCTATTTCATCGAAAATCAAGGGATAGAACAATTAGAACTGCAAAACAATTAGAACTGTAAAACAACTAGAACTGTAAAACAAAAGCTTAGAAAACAAAAGTTTCATCTGCAATCTCACCTGTACAAATAAGCCCTAATACACAAGCAAAAACTTGAACTCGCACAGCGTTCTCTCCACTTTCCTCAGCACTAGCCGAAAAATTGCCAGACAGTCTTACTTTTGCTTGACCAACATCACCAATAACAGGAACAAAAAAATCAATGCTTGGGTTACTCACCGATAATGTTTCTTCATATATTTGATTGTCAAATGCTTTGATGCTTACTTTTGCGGTCAGTAAATCTGGCTGTACATCATAGCAAAATTCAAACTCAGTAATCTTTTGGCAACTACGGGCTATACTTGCAACACCGATTTGCCGACTATCTACAGCTTTTTCAGCTAACATGTCTACAGCTTCAAGCTCAACAGTATAGGTTTTGTTTAATTCAGTGTAGCTATGAACTAATTGAATATTTTGAAAATTGCTATTGACTTCATCACTCGTACCATCACCCCAGCGCACAACAACTGACTGCAAATCATTATTCGCATCACTTACACTGGCTGACAAACTTACTGCCTCTGCCTGATCGAGCACACGTTCAACAAGAAAACTATTGATTTTTGGCGAGGTATCTACAGCACACGCTGCTAGCAAAAAACTTATGGCCAACAGCGAAGCTAAAATTTTACAATCTCTGACTCGTTTCATAAATACACTCTTCAATCAGTACACACAAATTATTCAATACACGCAAACTATTTCAACACTTTTAAAGCACAAATTTAAAGCCCTAAAAACTTTAGCTAAGCACTTTCAAGCTAAGCACTTTCAAGCTAAGCACTTTAGCCTTAATCACTAGCCCGCATCAGTATTTTCAACAAGCTTTTCTACCAATTCTTTAGCTTCTTCATCGCCTTCTTCAATAGCACGATTAAGCATCTCTATACCTAAACGCACAACCTCAGACTTTGACACCAAACGCTCGGAGTTAGATAGCTGATATGCAGTTTTAGTCAACAATGAATCTTGTTCTTCCGTAATCACAACTTGTAATCGTTTACTCTTCTCTTTCTTTGCCATAAGTTCAGGAGCCTCCTTAGATTTTTAAACTGGGTTTAATGACCTGAATTTGAATCAAAATATAACGTTGTTTAGACTATCTTGTTTAAAGCTTGTTTAACGCAGGTTGAACTTCAGTGCATGTTTAAGTACATGTTTAAGTGTAGGTTTAACTTCAGTGCATGTTTAAGTGCAGATTTAACTTCAGTGTAGCTTTAACTTCAGTGCAGATTTAACTTCATTCAATAAGGCAAAAGTACTATCTCATCTACCTTTCTAATAAATCTCTTTCTAATGTACTTCTTTCTAATGTACTTCTTTCTAACGTACTTCTAACGTAGCTTCGAATATACCCTTGGCGATAGTCAACATCATTTTAGTATATTACACGCTTCAATGACAATAGTAAACACCTTGACATTAGGCATCATACTACGTATACTTAATTAAGTAAGTTGTGTAACTTACACAATATGCACAAAATAACTTTTGAAGTAATACCTGTCTTATATGTAAACTTAGCATTAATAGCAAGATGAATATCTTACTGGATAGCAACAGTAAGCTGTGATACGGTAAGAACGATTTTAAGATATGGCTCTTATTCTGAGAATATACTCAAGATTTCTAGAGCTTGCATACGTCCACAATGACGTGCATAAGATGACACAATAAACTTGGGAAACTCATTCTAAGTAAAGAAGAAGAACTGGCTTCTAAAACGTCATTTAAAACAAAAACTATGGGATGGAAGTAATGACAATTCATAAACAAGCAACCAATACAACAGCTGAAACTGTCAATGTGACTACTACAGCTTCAACAACTGCGCCTAGCAACGATATACAAGAAAAAATCCTTTACATTAATGGTGGTAAACCTCTCAGTGGCGAGGTTAATGTTCAAGTTGCTAAAAACTCTACCCTACCTATTATGCTTGCTGCACTTTTAACAGCAGAACCAATTGTCATTGAAGATGCACCACAAATTAGTGATGTACGCATTCAAGCTGAGATTCTTGCATACTGTGGTGCAGAGGTTGAATGGCAGGGTAAAGACTTGCATGTTCACGCAAAAGAAATTACCAATTCTTTTGCTCCTTACCATCTAGTAAGTAAGCTTCGTGCTAGCTTTGTAGCTATGGGTGCATTGCTTGGTCGCTGTGGTGAAGCACGTATTTCTATGCCTGGTGGCTGCGCTTTAGGTCCACGTCCTGTCGATCGTCATATTAAAGCTTTTAAACAGCTTGGCATTCGTATGTATGAAGAGTCAGGAGATTTCTTCGCTAAACGTGACGAAAAAATTGAAGGTCATGTAGTCTTTGATGCACCAACGGTCACAGGTACACAAAATGTCATGCTTGCAAGTGTACGTGGTGAAAGCAATGTCACTATTGAAAATGCAGCTTTAGAGCCAGAAATTATTGATTTAGCAAATATGCTTATTGCCATGGGTGCTAACATCACAGGCGCAGGTACATCACTTATTGAAATTAACGGTGTCCCAGAACTTAAAGGCATTCGTTATCGTCCAATTCCTGACCGAATTGAAGCAGGTACCTTTATGCTCGCTGCTGCTGCCACTCGTGGTGACATCATCATGCATGATGTCGATCCAAAACATTTGCGTGCTGTGATTGGCAAGCTAACAGAATGTGGTGTAGAAGTATCTGAATTAAATAGTGGCAAGTCACACAGTAAGTCTTTAAGAGTTGATGCTCGAGCCAAACTAACACCTGTAGACATCACTGCAGTTGAGTATCCTGGTGTCCCAACAGACCTACAAGCCCCATTCGGTGCTTTCCTCGCTACCGTTGATGGTACCAGTGTCATCGTCGATAAAGTTTATCCAGAACGCTTTACTCACGTTGACGAATTAGCAAGAGCTGGCGCACACCTAGACTTACGTGACCATGCACTCGTTATCCGTGGCAAAGAAAAATCGCTACAAGGTGCAAGAATGCAATCAGCAGATATCCGTGCTGGTGGCGCACTTATCGTAGCTGCTGTTGCTGCTGAAGGTCAGTCAGAAATTACAGGCGTTCACTACATTGAGCGTGGTTATGAAAATATCACCGAGCGCTTGCGTGGACTTGGTGTTGAAGTGCATATGGATACAAAAACAACTTCAAGACCTGTATAAATTTTTCAATCATCCCATAAATAAGCAGCCTCATCTAAATTCAGATGAGGCTCATTTTGTTGCCGATTTTGTCACCAGCTTTAAAACTGAGGTAACCGAATTCCCCAGCTATACCAAAAATCATCTGCATAGCCAACTTGTACCCCTACACTC
>CALGZD010000113.1 GCA_937934635.1 uncultured Deinococcales bacterium | reverse complement strand
TCTTGTAACTGCCTAGTCTCAAAACTAAACCCCTGTGCAGCAGGCTCAACTTGAACCACATCACCATCTTGAATTTCACCAGAAATAATCTTCTTAGATAAAGGTGTTTCAATATGCTGAATAATCGCACGCTTAAGCGGTCTAGCACCAAAGGCTGGATCATAACCAATCTGGGCTAAGTGCTCCATAGCAGTGGAGGAGAGGTTTAGCGAAATTCCTCGGTCTTCTAGTCTGCCACGAAGTGCATCTAGTTGGATTTCTGCAATGCCTTGCATTTGGTCAATCGTCCATGCATGGAAAACAATGGTGTCATCAATGCGATTTAAGAACTCAGGACGGAAGTGTTGCTGTAACTCTTCAAACACAGTTTGTTTGATACTTTCATAATCTGAACCCCCATCTTCTGAGACACGGCGGCTAGCTTCAAGAATCTGTGGTGAACCAATGTTAGAGGTCATAATTATTACAGTATTTCTAAAGTCTACTGTTCTTCCTTGTGAATCGGTTAAGCGTCCATCATCAAGCAACTGTAGTAAGGTATTAAAGACATCTGGATGCGCTTTTTCGATTTCATCAAAGAGGATAACACTATAAGGTTTGCGCCTTACAGCTTCTGTGAGTTGTCCGCCTTCTTCGTAACCTATGTAGCCAGGAGGTGCGCCAATAAGCTTGGCGACGGTGTGCTTTTCCATGTACTCAGACATGTCAAGCCTGACCATATTATCGGCACTATCAAAGAGGTCATTTGCAAGTGCCTTAGCAGTTTCAGTTTTACCTACACCAGTTGGACCAAGGAAGATAAATGAGCCAATAGGGCGTTTAGGGTCTGAGAGACCTGCACGACTACGACGGATTGCATCAGAGACTGCGACGATGGCTTCTTCTTGACCAATGACGTGTTTGTGTAGTTCTTGTTCTAAACGAAGTAATTTTTCTCGTTCACCTTCTAGCAATTTAGCGAGCGGAATATTAGTCCAACGACTAACCACTTCAGCAATCTCGTTTTCATTCACTTCTAAACGAACATAGGTTGCATTTTCTAGCTTGCTGCTTTCCTCACGAATCTGTGCTTCAAGTTTGGGCAGTTCGCCATATTTGAGTTCTGCTGCTTTGTTGAGGTCGTAATCTCGTTCAGCAACATCTATCTGGGTACGAACTTTATCAAGTTCTTCTTGAGCAGTTCTTAAATTCTCTAAAAGCTGGCGTTCAGCTTGCCATTGTGATTGGGTATTCGAGATACTGTCTTCTATGCTTTTAAGTTCTTCTTCTATGCGAAGTAATCTATTTGCAGAATCGCTATCATCTTCTTGTTTCAAGGCTTGTTGCTCGATTTCAAGTTGAAGTTTACGTCTACGCAAGCTATCGATTTCTTCAGGCATAGAGTCTAGCTGCACACGTATGCGGCTAGCTGACTCATCAATCAGGTCAATAGCTTTATCAGGTAGTTGTCTATCAGAGATGTACCTATGGCTTAAAACTGCTGCACTAATGATGGCAGGGTCACTGATGCGTACACCATGGTGGACTTCGTACTTTTCTTTGATTCCACGCAGGATTGAGATAGTTTCTTCTACAGAAGGCTCATCGACTACGATGGGTTGAAATCTGCGCTCGAGTGCAGGGTCTTTTTCAATATCACGGTACTCAGAGAGGGTTGTTGCACCAACCATACGCATCTCACCTCTAGCAAGTGGTGGTTTGAGCATGTTGCCAGCATCCACAGAACCTTCAGATTTACCAGCACCCACAATAGTGTGCAATTCATCTATAAATAAGATGATTTCACCTTTGGATTGGATAGTTTCTGAAATAACACCTTTTAAGCGTTCTTCAAATTCACCACGGTACTTAGCGCCTGCAAGGAGTGAACCCATGTCAAGCTGCATGACACGTTTGCCATGTAAACCTTCAGGAACATCTTTATTGACGATTCGCTGTGCAAGCCCTTCTGCTATAGCAGTCTTACCAACACCAGGTTCACCAATGAGGACAGGATTGTTCTTGGTTCTGCGTAACAATATCTGAATGGTGCGTCTGATTTCTTCATCTCGCCCGATGACAGGGTCAAGTTTGCCGTCTCTGGCTTGTTGTGTTAGGTCGATGCCAAACTTTTCTAAAGCCTCAAAGCTACTTTCTGCTGATTTACTGTCCACTGTTCGACCTCCCCGTATGTCTTGTGCAGCCAGTTTGATTTTTTCGCTACTAGGTAATTGTTCTGTACCTTGCCCTCCAACTTTGGCTATGGCAATAAGTAGCGTATCTGCACTAATAAAACTATCGCCAAAGTCACTTGCTAATGACTCTGCTTCGTCAAAACTGCGACTGAGTTCATTCGACATATACTGCTCGTTAGCACCACTGACTTTTGGTAAGGAATTTAAGACGCTATCTAAGGCTGCGTATGCCTGTTTTGGGTCAGTGCCTGCTCGTTCGAGAGCCCTGGCCGCAGGAGACTGACTGTCGGCAAGCAATGCTGCAAGTACATGTGCAGGCACGATTGTCTGGTGTTGACGGGTTCGTGCAATCTGTTGAGCACTTGAAATTGCTTCTAAAGTTGATTCCGTAAAACGATCAATATTCATAGTTTAAAGTATAAAATCTGAGTCTAGCGTTGTCAAGTTTTATAAGGTGGTCAATCTTAATCTAAGCTTTGAAAGCTAAGTGAGGCTGAAGTATATGTATATATCGCGATCTGGCAGGTTATTTTTCAGCCCAAATGATTCGATTTAAAGTACTTATTTTTCCTGAAAATCCTATCTTAGCTCTAAATTAGCTATTGATTATTTTTCTTAATATTTTGGCGTTTCCCCAAGCGTTAATCTTGGATAATTTTGAAATAACACCTTAATAATTTTTCTTTCTTGGAAGCATGTGATAAGCAAATGTACTAACTTAATTTACTTTTCAGAATCTATTGTCTAACGAAGCGCTACCATAACGGTGTTGTTTCACTAACGGTATTGTTAGTGCTTAAGACAAGCTTTTTAAGTATGCACTAGTTTGAGTGCTAGCGCCACGAGGTTTAGTGCAAAGTCTTTAGGGTTACATCTAGGTGATATAGGTGATATGAGCTAAAGCAACTATGTTACAGAAACTAGAAATACAACCTAGAAAATATTTGGGAGGTAAAGGCTTTTATGTTACAGAAAGTAACGTTATTTTTATTGGTAGTAGGTGTACTCTTTTCACTGTCAAGTGCACACCACGAAACTGGTTACTACGGTTGTGGTGATGAGTATGTCTACAATGGTTACGATGCTGAAGGCTATGACTGCGAAGGTTACGACCACGCTGGTTATGATCGTGAAGGTTACGACCGTGAAGGTTATGATCGTGAAGGCTATGACCGTGATGGCTACAACCGTCCTGGTTATGACCGTAACGGCTATGATCGTTTAGGCAATGATCACCATGGTTTTAATCGAGATGGTCACAATGCTTACGGTGAACACTATGATCCACATGGTGACTATAGCTACCATGAAGAAGGCGTAAGTCACGATGAACATCATGTTGCATCTAGTAGCAACCGTTCAAATAACAATAACCGTTCAACAAGAGCGAGTCGTGAACAAGAGCGCATTGCTGCACGTAATGCAGAAATTCTAGCTTATGCAATGGTGAATGAAGATGTAAACAGTGTTGACTTGCTCAATGAATTAGTTAGTGGTCGTTCACTAAACTTTTTAAACTGCTCAGAGCTTCGCGTTCTACGCAACGAGATTTTTGCTCGTTATGGTTGGAGATTTGGTGTAAATACAGAGCTAAGCAATTACTTTGATCACCAGAACTGGTATCAGGTAGCGTATCCACGTATTTCAAGATCACGTAACAATGACAGAGTTCAAAAAGATGTTGTTGAAAACCCAATTGCTATGGAAAATGTCAAGATTATTCAGCGTGCAGAGCGTATTTGTTATTAAGTTTTAAGATAGTAAAAACGCAGTTCCTAAATCCCATCTCGAAAGAGGTGGGATTTTTTTTGTAGTGTAGTAACCTGTGAGCTAGTAAGCCAGTGTCGTTTTAAAATGTCGTTTTAAGATGCCCTGCAAGTAGTGTAGTGGTGTAGCGACTTAACGTTAAATGCTATATGTCATAGCTGTATAGACAAATAAAGGGGATTGTCGCTTTCCTGATAAATAACATAAAGATTACTCCAAAACTTAGTGTCCATTCCTTAGCGTGTTATACCGAAGTGAATCATGGATGTCATAGTCACAAACATAGCAAAGTTTCGTAATTTGTGTGCCCTTCGGTTCTAAAGGCAACTTTTTCTGCTGATTGATTATGACTTTTTTCTTTCAGTTTAGTATTATAGCTAAATACTTCGAGATTGAAAGCTGAGGTGGGGCTACACTTTTTTAAGAACATACGAATCCGCCTAACGTTTATCTACGCACATAACCCTCATATTTGAAAACAGGTTTTTTAGGGGTGTAAAGCATTATTTGAGGTGCTTATTATATGATTTCGTTGTGCAGTCAAGCTGGCTATATCCATTTTGCCAAAGAAGCATTATTTCTGATATCAAATTGGATGACAGTATCAATGTAACTAAGCTAAAATTTTGCGAAAAGCTCTATATGTAGGGCTAAAACCGCATTATTCTTATCGTGAATTTTGAACGCAAATCATTAAATTTTACTACTTTTAAAGACTTCGTAAATCAAAAGATATTGTTCTGCAACCTGAAGTAATGTTAGGTATTACTAAGATAATTTTATGAGTAATTTTGGGTGTTGTGCAACTTTTGTGACACCTTCATTTTTCTTTCAGCTTGTAACAGGAATAGTTCTTATAATCGTAGATGTAGAGGTGCTTCATGGTAATGACTTTATCATGATGATCCATTCGGGCGGGGCATCTCATAAGTATCAGAGGTTTTTAAAAAGTAAGGGTTTTTGAAAAGTAAGGTATTAGAAAAGCAAACGTTGGGAGACGTACTAATACCTGATACAACTGATACTTAGAGAAAATTTTAGGGAGGTCATGATTACCATGATAAGTAAAGTTTTAGGATTAGCAGCAGTTCTTGGTTTAGGCGCAGTACTATTTGGTACAGCATTTTTTAGCACAGCATCTGCACAGGAAAATAACGATGGTTACAGCTTCAACTCAAATACTTCACTCTCAACTTCTACTAACGATGTAGTATCTGCTAGCAATGTAGTATCTGCTAATAATGTAGTAACAGTAACAACGAACTCTAACTGTACTGTCGATGGTGGCTTTGGTGTTGATGGTTACGACCCAGCAGGATTTGACTGTAATGGGTTTGATAGAGAAGGTTACGACCGTGCAGGTTTTAGCTTATATGGTTATGACCGCAATGGTTTTGACCGTTTTGGGTATGATGCAAATGGTTTCAATGCACAAGGTTTTGATCGTAATGGTCTTAGATTTGGCGAAACTGCAGTAGTTCAAGTAGCGGCGCCTACAGTTGTTGAGAATGTACTTCAAACAGTAGTAGAGGCTGTTCAAGTTGCCCCAGTACAAGTTAGTACTGTTCAAACTGTACAAGTAAATCCAAACTGTACTATTGAAGGTGGCTTTGGTGTAGATGGCTATGACGCAGCAGGATTTGATTGCAATGGTTTTGACCGTGAAGGTTATGACCGCGCAGGCTTCAGCCTTACTGGTTATGACCGCAATGGTTATGATTTATTTGGCTATGATGCAAATGGTTACAATGCTCAAGGTTTTGATCGTAATGGTCTTACTTATGGTCAAGCTCCAGTAGCAGCAGTTTCTGTGGCTCCAGTAGTTCCGGCTCCAGTAGTTGCAGCTCCAGTAGCTTTAGCTCCAATTATTGCGCCTCCAGTAACTGTTACTGTTGAAGCAGCTCCAGTTATGCAACCAGTTATGCAACCAGTTGTTGAGCCAATTGCAGTTGTGGCACCAGTATCTCTTCCAGTCCTTGAAGTTTCACCAGCAATTTTTCCTGCACCAGTTGTAGCACCAGTTATAGCGTCAGTTGAAGTTGTTAAAGTAGAGCAAAGACTAGAAGAGCAACTTACAGCAGCAGTGATGCACGTAGATTGCACGTTCGAAAACTATAATGCTAATGGCTATGATGATGAAGGCTATGATTGTGCTGGTTATGATGTAAATGGTTACGACCGTGAAGGTTATAGCTTATATGGCTACGATGTATATGGTTTTGATCGTGATGGTTATGATGCAAATGGTTTAAATGCATATGGTTTTTACCGTGATGGTAGCTCTATGGCAGGTACTATGACAGCTACTGTTGGAACAGTAGTTGAAACGTCAGTAGCTCAATTTGAATGTAATGGTGCTCTATATCATGCAAATGGTTATGATGATGAAGGTTATGACTGCGCTGGATATGACGTATCTGGTTATGATCGTGAAGGCTATGATTTAAATGGTTACAACATGTCTGGTTTCGACCGTGAAGGTTATAACGCAGCAGGCTTCAATGCTTCTGGTTACGACCGTGATGGACATGATGTTCATGGCAATCATGTAGTAAACACTGATCATACAAACGCAGATCACAGTCACTAAGATTTGTAAAATAAATTTAATGAACAATGTTGTAAGTCCGTCTTTAAAAGGCGGGCTTTTTTACTTGGAGTGGCGTTTGTATTATAAGCTCTTCCACGATTAACTGACTTAGGTCAGTTAATCGGCGAGCTTCGTAACGAGTAGGAACGAACTCATTTAGTATGGGGCAACATTACGTGGAAACGCTTTAACTATCTTGACACCTAAAATACTGGAGATGTGACGTCCTGTAGGGAATCAGTGTCTAGTCAAATAATGCAACTTAATTTTGCACACGTACTTATGTTGTTTGTTCTGTTAATATCATATGGATATTTTATGGATATTTTATGGATACATTCTTGTAAGCATACGAGGAAATGGAATAACTTCACGTAAGTGGTGAATACCCGTAATCCATGCCAATGTTCTTTCCAAACCAATGCCAAAACCTGAGTGAGGTACGCTGCCATATCTAC
>CALGZD010000112.1 GCA_937934635.1 uncultured Deinococcales bacterium | reverse complement strand
TGTCATTCTGAATGTAGCGCAGCGAAATGAAGAATCTCGTTTTTTACCTGTGTGACGAAGATTCTTCGCTATTGCTCAGAATGACCTTTAATCTCTAAATGGATAAGGTAATAGTTCCTCAATCGACTTTTACGGCTGTCTTATTTGAACTTGACTTCGAAGAGTTTTGGCCATAACTTGCCTGTAATGTAAAAATTTTCTGTTTCTGCATTATAGGCTATGCCATTTAGGACAGCTTCTCGGTTGAGCGCTCTTCGTTGTTCAGGTGTCAGTAGGTTTGAAGCATCGATTTCCGCAACAACATTACCAGAATCTTTATTTATTTTTAAAATTCTGTCTGTATGCCAGACATTTGCATAGATAAAATCACCAATACATTCAAGTTCGTTTAAATCCCTGATAGCATTGCCATTTTGCTCGACTGTTACAGAACTTATCAACTCAAAACTTTCGGGGTCTCTCTTAAAGAGTTTGGTGCTGCCATCACTCATGTATAGGTATTCACCATCGTAGCAAATTCCCCAACCCTCACCGTCGTAGTTAAAAACTTTTTGGCGTTCAAAGGTTTTTAGATCGTAGAGGAAAGCCACGCCGCTGCGCCAAGTGATTTGAATCAGCTTGTCATTAACACGCTCGAGCCCTTCTGCAAAAAATTGGTCATCGAGTGGAAAAAGGCGCAGTACCTTACCTGTTTCAACCTCTACTTCACGAAGCGATGAGCTACCATTAAGCCCAGTGCTTTCATAAAGCTTGCCATCATAATAGAGCAAGCCTTGTGTAAAGGCTGCTGAATCATGTGGATATACATTGATGATTTCAGGATTTAACTTTTTCACAGTACTCTGACAGCTTGCCATGTTCAGTGTGAGAATCGCAAGAGGCAAAGTAAGAAATAGAAATCGTTTTAAAGATAGCTTTATTGCTTTCTGAGGTGTCTTTGTTGGCTTCACTATTATTCACCTTGTTTTTTAAATTTGTGTACTTATTTCCGAACACAATACTAGTTTGAAATTCATAACTTGAAATCTATAGCTTTAATTTCACAGCTTTAAGTTCACAGCTTTAAATTCACAGCTTTAAGTTATTACTATCTATTATTGCGAACTTGTAGACTTCGCTTCTTGCCTAATACCGTGTCCAAAAATATATGTAATAAACAAGCTATCATTTGCTCAACCATAGTCTGTATCTAATAATCTGTGAGTTACCTAGATATCTCCATAAAAATAAAATGACATCAGACTAAATCAGACTAAACTACGGATATAAGCCGAATTGGTATTAAAATAGTACTAATAACTTCCACTGATTAGTTTAGCTTGTAGCTAAAATAATAGCAGTTGCAGTGATAATATCATCCACACTTGCACCACGTGAAAGATCGCTAATAGGTTTTGCAAAACCTTGTAGAATTGGACCAACTGCTTGTGCGTTGGCAGTGTACTGCACCATTTTATAGCAAATGTTGCCAGCGTTGATGTCTGGAAAAATCAAGACATTGGCGTGACCAGCAACCCCACTGTCATCATTCACTTTTTTTGCTGCCACACTTGGAATGAGTGCTGCATCTGCTTGCAATTCACCTGCAACTGCTAGTTCAGGAGCTTTTTCTTTTAAAATAGCAGTTGCTTTCGTAACTTTGTCAATGAGTGGGTGCTGGGCGCTACCTTGTGTAGAGAAAGATAGCATAGCTACTTTGGCAGGCTCACCAAGCAGCTTTTCAGCGTTTTGGGCTGAGCTTATAGCAATATCTGCAAGCTGTTCTGGATTTGGGTCAATGTTTACACCACAGTCAGCAAAAATCAATGCTTTATCTTTTTGCCCTTGGAATTCAGGCAATTGCATTAGGAAGTAACTAGAAGCTACTTTGATGCCTTCTGCTACACCAATTGTTATAAGCGCAGCTTTAATGACTCGAGCCGTAGGATTAGATGCCCCTGCAACCATTGCATCGGCATCTCCTAGGTGAACCATCATGCCACCATAGTTTAGTGCTTTCTTGACCACTCTCTCGGCTGACTCAGGCGTGTTTTTACTTCTGCGGTTAACGTAGCCTTCACTGTAAACATCTAGCTTGTCGCTTGTTTCAGGATTGATAATTTCGATTTGATCCAGAGATAAATTATGTTCTTTAGCTATTTTCTCTAACTCATCAGGTTTTCCTAATACTATAGGGTGTGCCAGTTGACTATCTTGAATTTTTCTTGCGGCTTCAAGCGTACGTGGGTCTTCACCTTCTGGTAAGACAACCTTTGCCTGTTTAGCTTTTGCTTTTGCATAAATTTGTTCGAGTAGTTGACTTTGCATAGATACTTCAGTCTACGCAAATTGTGGTCCCCTTAGCCAGAGTTTGTGTATGAAAAAAAGCAGCCTCTGATATTCAGAGCTTTTCTGATATATAGAGGCTAAAAGAAAGGGGAGGAGAATAAATGAAAGGAAGTTTTAGAGAGCTTTAGGTTTGTTACTTGCGCTCTATGCTTCGTAGTCTAGCTAAGGATTGTTTAGGAAATGTTTGCAAGCTATGTATTTTTATAAAGTGTGTTGAAAAACAAAGCAAACACCTCCCACTATGTAGTAGGAGGTGTTTGAAGTTTTTTGGATTGTTAAAATGTCTAGTAAAATGTTCTGAGTTTAGAACTTTCCAAACAACTAAGTCAGCAATTAATATACTGAGCTTAATACACTAAGAATGTATCTTGGTAATCTGCACCAATTGAAGCTTCTTGATTTTTCGCTCTTACGGTCAAGTTGTATAAGCCGAGGGCAATCTGTGGATTTGCCAAATCCCAAAGATAATTACATTCATGTTTTTCGTTGCAATTCATATCAAAACGAATAGCTGTGGAGTTATCGGCAGGGAGTAAGAAGATTTGGGCAGCTTCTAAAGCTGTATCGCTTGAAAATTGAGCGAAGATAGTTACTTTGTCATTCGTTTTTAGAAGCACTGGTTGTCTTGAGTTTGTGCTTATAGGTGTTGAGTTATTTGCGTCGAATATAATGCGTAGTGCTGTAATGTCTGGTGCTTGTATGCCTGGCTGGTTCGTTGGTGTGGGCGTTGTCGGTGTTGGGTTTGTGGTGATACGACAAGCCGTTAAAAATAGACCCAAAGTTATGAAACAAAGTATCAGCAATACTTGTTTTTTTGAAATGTTCATTGATTGACCTCCATCAATTATCTCTTCTTATGAATGCACTAAATTCTTGCTGCGATGTGCCGCCTTGCAAAAATTAACAAAGCAAACGCAAAGTATATCTCTATTAGACACTTTTTTGAGATAGCCTCTTTATAAATTTCATCATATTTTTTAGCTATTTTGCTGCAAAATTAGCTATTTTGCCCTAAAAATAGCAAAATCACCCTGTTTACTGCGCTAAAAGATACTTAGATAGTAGAGCTATGTTGTGAGTATTTTGTGACAGAAAACGTTAGCGAGAGCATGTTTGCTGGTTGAATATAAAGTTAAATATAAAAGGACTATCCAAAATTCGAATAGTCCTTTGTATGTCATTAGTTTTGAATTGTGTTAGTCAGTGACTAGCAAATCTTCATCCGAAGCTGTGAAGCGCTCGACACTAGAGTGGTTGGGTAAATTTGCTTTTAAAGAACCACAATACTTTTCTAAACGATCTAAACTAGCGCTTACATCTCTATTGAGTACATATTCGTGGTTATTGGTAATTTCAATCAGGTTAAACGGTATTTGAGATAGTGTTCTTAAAATAGACACAACGCTTTCTCGTGATACGTGTGAACCAGAAGCCTCTAGGTCTGTCATGATGTCATCAAGAATAAAAACAGAAGGGGTTTTACGACTTGCTACGCTTTGAATGATTTCAGAAAAGAAGCCAACTTCTTCAAGGTGTTGATTGAGTAAATCTTGGAAAACTTCTACTTGAGGTAGGTCCAGACCAGTTTGGTTAAAACAAGGCTCGAGCACAGCAGGACCAACTGCCATATGCTCATTGATTTGTAGTATGCGATCTAGTGCTTGCCAAGACCAACGTGTGGCACGAACAAAGCTTGCTGAATTATCTAGTTTGAGCAACTCATTGCTATTACCCAAAATGCTTAAATATTTTGCATCTGTTTTTAGGCGTTGTGCTAAAGCACTTGGCCAGTTCAGGGTTTCAAAATCTGGTAGAAGGTACATGAGCACTGTGTAGTTGTCTCTGGCCATGTCTGCTCTTAGAAGAAGCTGACCTTGTTCTATGCTTGAGACGGAGAAACCGAGGGGCTCGAGCTTCTCTCTTGCTTGTTTATGTAGCGCTGCATAATCACCAGTCACTTTAAGAGCGTCTGGCTGTACCCCGTGTTGCGCTACCTGTTGTGCAATTTGTTGTGGCGAACTTTGTGTTAGGTGCTTCTGGATAGAAATTTCGTTATTGAAGCTTGGGGTAGCGTTGGAGCTGTCTTTAGAACTAATCTTCGAACTAGCGTTAGAATCAGTATTTCCAGAAATACTAGAAGCAATCTCCGCTGTACCTGAACCAATTGCATTTGTACGGTGTGATTCTGTATTTTTATTGTCTTGCTTATTTGGAGCAAAAAATGCAGGTCTACTTTTTGCAATAGACTCTCTTAATGTTTGTGCTGCCTGCGTGTTTTCATCAGGTGTATTCACTTCAATCAGCGTATCTTTATGAAAAGCCTCAATACGTTGAGTAACATCTTGTCCTAAAGATTCATTTGGCGCACGTACCTGTGTTTGCACCATTTGAGCCTGAATTTGAGCCTGAATTTGAGCTTGCTCTGATATTTGCCCTGATTCTGCTGATACTTGACCTACCGGTATTTGACCTGCTAGCACTTGTCCTACTGGTATTTGTGTAGCAGGTGTAGGCAGTGTGTTTGAGCTTGTAGCTATAGCCCCAACAGAAACAAGATTGCGTTCTTCTTGAGCTACAGTTTGTAAGCTTTCTGCTGCACTAGCTTCTTTTCTACTAGTTTCTTTGTTCTGCTTAACAATAGCTGCACGTAAAGCAGCATTTTGCCAACGACCTTCATGCTTCGTAATGCGTTGATCTTGTCTAAAAAGCGCATTTAAGTCAAGGTTGTGGGGCAGCTCAGGATATAAACCGTGTACGTCTGATTCAGACAATGGTGTAGGTGAGTTTGCCACATGGTCAACTAGTGCTTTGAGAGCAGAAGGGTTACGCAAATCCATTTTGCGTCTTGCCCGCACAGGGGTGATGTGAATCACATTTTTATCACCCTCTTCTGCATATTTCAAAAGAACAGTGTCGTTTACCTGTAAGGCATGTTTTTGGTAAAAATTGCGAAGACCTAAGATTATTTTAGGCTTAGTTAAACCACTACTTTCTGAATGATTTGACTGAAGTTCTATGACATCACCCGTAATAGTATCAACAACTTCAAGCTTATCGTTTGCTGGAAAAAAACTAGATAATGATTGGGTACAACTGATTTGACCACGGCTAAGGCATACACGTGTCAAACTATAGCGACGCTCCAAAGACACAATACTCTCTCCTGCCTCCCACACTCTTCTCCGTTTTAAAGTGCTCTAAAAAGTGCTATAAGAGGATTTAGTTTCCCGTTAATTAACTTAGATAGTCTAAGTAATGAATTTCTCAATGTAACATATTCCACACAAATCGCATGTCTTTTATTATCAAAATGAGTTATATATTAACGTATCTTAACTTTACGTTCTCAGGACTTTTCAGCACAGTTAGTCTTAAAAATATTCATCTATAATTAAGTGCTAAAAGACATTCCTGATGGCTTCTATGCTGGCTTCTATATAGTCTTAACTGGGTAGTCTGACTGGGTAGTCTTGAAGCTTATGAGTTTATTACTGGACAGGTATATCGGAATATCCAATATCTCAATTCAAGATCTCAATTCAATATCTCAAGGTGTTGACCAATCCTGTTCAGGTCGTCATTATCTTGCTTTGCCGTGAAGGCGGTGCTATACTCCTATTTCGTCCATAAGCAAATGCTGTTATGGACGCTAGGCGTTTGGGCGTATAGCTCAGTTGGTAGAGCGGCGGTCTCCAAAACCGTAGGTCCAGGGTTCAAGTCCTTGTGCGCCCGCCATATACAAAGACAGCATTTATATGTTTGTCTAAACGAATGCGATGAGTACTTGATACTCATCGCATTTTTGTTTTTTATTGCCTGCTTGTTTTTATAGGTTTATTGTTCTTATACTAAACTGAAAGATGAATGTCATAAAGATATAGTCGCAAAGATTGCGAAATAACCGAAGGATAAAGGCTTGAAAACCTTGTGTATTGACTGGGATTATGACATTTATGATTCACTTCGGTATTATAGGCTTAACATTTACTGCCCAGCCTGTATAGGCTCACCAGTTGCTAGTTCTAAAGCAACATTTAAAATAGCATCGCCTTGTAGGTCTACAAGACTTGTTTGTGATTCAGGTTGCCTTTTGCTATAGGCAATTTCGATGAATCTGTAATTTCCATTTGGCTGAACAATAGTACGTCCAACATAGCGGCTAGATGCATAGATGTCTATGACAGTATCGGGCTTGGCAGCTTTGCCTTCTATCTTGAAAATTTGTGGAATGTTGCTGTCGTTTATAACGATATCTGGAGCAACACCAAGATTATGAATATTCTGTTTTGTAGGTGTTAGCCACTCAAACGATACTTGGGTGATTTGTCCGCTGTTGGTCAGTGGTAATACAGTTTGTCCTACACCTTTACCAAAAGTAGTTTCGCCAATAACTACCACCCGACCGTTCTCTTTTAAAGAGGCAGCAAGTAGTTCGGCTGTTGATGCTGAATTTCTATTCACAAGAACAATGATGGGTATGTCGATGGCTGTATTGTCGGCTCGAGCTATCCTCTGCGTAATCCCCCGAGTCCGCTGAAAGGCTATTTCCTTCTGCTGTAGTAACTCATTGGCAATCAACACACCTTGGTTAATAAGCCCGCCCCCGTTGTCTCGTAAATCGATAATTAAAGTGCTGGCTTGCTGGCTAAGTAAATTTTGCAAAGCCTCTTTGAATTGTTCATATACATTATAGTTATAAAAATTATAGATGCGGAGATAGCCTAAGCTTGGATTTATCATCATTGTTTCAATGCTTTGAACATTGACGATTTGCCGAATGACTAATAGCCTTAATAGCTCAGCTTCACCGTGTCTTCGTATGGCTAATGCCACAGGCGTTCCTGCATCACCACGCAGCTTTATAGCTACGCTATCCACATCAATATTGAGTACATCTTCACCATCAATCTGGTAAATGATGTCGCCACGAAGCAAGCCTGCTTGATGTGCAGGGCTACCTTCATATACCTGAACAATTTCCACAATACTTTCGTTGCTTGGGTCTCGCCCAATAAGCACTACCCCAATGCCAGCATATGAGCCTACTAAATCTTGATGTTCTTTTAAAGCTAGTGCTTCTTTAGAATAATGACTAAAAGGGTCTTCTAAAGCATCAACCATACCAACAATGGCTTGCTCCAAAACATCTTCGCTTGCCACTTCTCGAAAATAAGATTCTGAAATCGTTGCGTAGACTTCAAAAAGAGTCTGCCCCAACACACTTTCTTTCAGTTCACCTGCAAAATCTCTAGAAAATAGTTGTGCTGAGCCTATGCTTACAAAATTACTAGCCACACAAAGTAGTGACAGAATGATGACCACAACAATTTTTTTTGTGTTTGCTACTTTCATAGTTGTAATGTGGTCTTTCTGTGAGGGAGGCTTTCCTTTATAAAGCAGATAAAGCTCAACTATAGAGATAAATCTTAGTCTGGTTGCTGATAAGGGCTAGTATCTTGGACATCTGCTCTCTGAATTGAGAGAAGGTAACTATCTAAATATGTTATTAGTGTAGAAACGTTTTCCACACCTAATTATATCATCATGCCTAACTACTGGCGATTTCTTTTGCTTGTGCAAGGATTATATCAAACATTTCTTCTGTTAGACGTCCAGTATTGGTATTTTGAAAACTGACGTGGTAAGCGTCTAGCATTGGAATAACTGGTATAACACTGTCTATATCAAACTGGTCGGTATTCAACTGGTCGGTATTAAACTGATGTAGTGCGCCATGTGAAAATTTGTGTTTTGCTTTTACGATTTTAATATCTTTTTTGAGGTATTCCAAATAGCTATCATGGGCGATGCTACCAAGCGCTAACACAAGCTTGAGATTTGGCAATCCGCTGAAGTCATACGCAAGCCAAGATTGACAGTTCATAACTTCTTCTCGCACAGGTTTATTGCCAGGGGGAACGCAACGAGCGGCAGCTGTAATGAATAAGTCGTTAAGCTCCATACCGTCATTTTGGTCAGTGGCAATGGGTTGAGACGCAAGTCCTGCACGGTGAAGCGCTGGGAATAAAAAGTCACCGCTCGCATCACCAGTGAACATGCGCCCAGTACGGTTAGACCCGTGTGCACCAGGTGCTAAACCAAGCAGTAAAATGCGGGCATTTGGATCACCAAAACCCGGCACAGGTTTACCCCAATACTCAACGTTTTGATATGCCTTGCGCTTTTTAAGTGCGACTTCTTCACGCCAATCTGCTAAGCGAGGGCACTTTCTGCAAGTCGCTAGTTCTTTAGGGAAAAAATCATAGGACATAGTAGCGGTAATTTATAGCGATTAGAGGTAGGGTGTTAAGCCTTTTTTCAAGCGGTCTAAACCTTCTTGCACAATAGCTGTACTGGTTGCAAAATTAATGCGAGCAAAACCTGCACCACCATCACCGTAAGGGTTACCCATGTTTAGACCAACTTTGCACTCTTCAACAAATATCTTTTCAAGCTGTTCATCCGCTATGCCTAAAGCACGAAAATCCATCCAAGACAAGTAAGTAGCTTCTGGCATAGTGTGTTTAATTTGTGGAAGCTCACTGGCTAAAAAGTTTGCTACTAGCTGACGATTCTTATCTAGGTAAGCCATAGTATCTGTTAACCACTCAGCGCAGCGAGGGTCAGTAAAGGCAGTCAGTGTTGCATTTTGCACCATAGTATTTGGTGTCATGAGCATACCGTAACCAACATCTTTTAAACGCTGCATCAACTCAGCATTTTGAGTCGCTAAAATACCAATTTTCAAACCCGCCATGTTGAAGGTTTTAGTGGGTCCAAACAGGGTAATGGTTCGTTGAGCAATTTCATCACTAATTGAAGCAAATGGAATATGTTGTTGATCTTCAAAGGTAATATCGCTGTGCAACTCATCACTGAGTACCCATAGACGATGGCGAAGAACATAATCCGCAAGTTTTTCTAGCTCTTCACGTGTGTAAACCCTCCCTGTTGGATTGTGCGGGTTACAGAACATGAATAGTCTTGTTGAAGGGGTTGTTTGTTCTTCAAGTTTATCAAAATCAATTTCCCAACGATTATTTTGAAATATAAGTGGATTTTGTACAATCGTACGATTGGTTTTTTGGGTTGCCATCATAAAAGGTGGGTAGATTGGTGTTTGCATGATGGTTTCGTCACCTGCTGAGGTGCAAACCATATTTGCTAAGAACATACCTGGAATGATGCCATGCACTAGCCACAAATCATCCGATTGTAGCTGCCAATTAAAACGTTCGGCTTGACGAGCGATAATCGCCTCACCTAAACCTTCAATACCTTCAAAATTTTGATAAACCAAATTGTTTTCCCTTGCACAGTTAACCAGTGATTCAATAATCACATCTGAGGTTGGAAAATCCATGTCGGCAACCCAAAGCGGTAAAACATCTTTACCGTACTTTGACCACTTTACGTTGACACGGTTTTGGAGACTATCAATGGTTATATTGTCGTATGGATGCATGATTGAGTTTAACGCTTTGTTGAACGACAAAGCAACCATTTACACCAATTCCGCTTAAATCCATCGTACAGCCTAGTGCTTTAACAAGTGAAAATGTAAGGGCTTATAGGGGCAATATATTACGCAAGTCTGTGCCCATAAGCTTAGTAGTAATTCAGGTAACTAGCGGTATAAACTAACGCACCTGACGCTTCTAACTTATTCTTTTGCTACATATATTTTCGGACACGGTATAACCCTCACCACCCCCAAAACACAAGCTTTTGGTCAATTGTTTAGTTCTCCTCTCCCAAGCTTGGGGGAGGAGTTAGAGGTGAATTATCATGCACTAGGTTTTATTTCAGAACAAGTCTATTAATTATCTGTAGCTACTGGAAAAACATTTCTTGTTTCAACAAGTTCAAACCAACGACCAAGTTCGGTCGGTAGATTTTCAGTGAAGTTTTCGATAACCTCTAGTTCGTAAATAAAGCCCACAAAAAATTCGAAATTCACAATCTCATTATACAGAAGTTGCCAGTCATCTTCTGGTTTTTCTTTATATGCATAGCAAAGTTGTTCGGGTAAACCTTCTGGTTGACAACGGGCAAGTTGCTCAGCTATGAAAACTACTTTTGAAGTTGATGATGTTTCAATTGCTACTGGAGCAGCATTAGGGTTTTCACTCACTGTCATGGTGGCACTAGTATTGTTAGCACTAGTAATAGAATTGTCTAAACTGTCTGTTTGACTGTTGTTTGGTGCATTTTCATTCGTAGCTTCACCTTCTGAATTAGTCACTTCAGTTTTGTCAGATTCTACCAGAGGCTGTTTTTCTATAGCAGTTTGTGTATCTGTTGCAATCGCTTCTGCTTCTGCACGGTTTTGTTCTTCTAAAGCAGCTTGTTCAGCTTCTTTATCTACTAGTACTGCAGCCTCATCTTCAAAGGTTTGTGCAATGAGTGCAGCTTCTTCTAGTGCGGCAGTTTGTTCTTTACGACGTTCTTCTTCTTGGACGATGGTGAAAGACTTGTCTTCGGTTTGTGCCATAACTTCGATAAGCTCGAGCCCAAACCTATCCTTCCCAGCAGCATCAGTTCCATAAAAGCTTTCCCGAATACGAATAACATAAACAAAGCCTTCTACATAGTCAAAATTTGCTATGCCATAAGGCAGTAAGAACCAATCTTCTTGGATGTTATTTTTTGTTAAGTAGCACCATTGTTGTGGTTGTTCTTCACCTGCTGCTCCACATTCCTGATAGCTCGAGCCTATAAATATAATGCGCTCTTGCTCATCTACAACCTCTAATTCACCAAAATCTAGCACTGCTATGCCTTTACTAGTTACTTCACGCAAACTGGAAAAACTAGTGCTAGGCTCTTCGGATGCTGTAGCTGTTTCTTCTTGAGATGCTTCAGTATCTACATTAGTTCCACTAGTGCTATCTGAAGTGACTTCTGTTGCAATATCCACATTTTCGGTAGCTTCATCTGTAGTAACTTCATCTGTAGTAACTTCCGCATCTGTACTCGCAAGATCAGGAACTTCTAAAGGTCTTTGGTCAGCTGGCGCAACAGTAATCATTACGTTGCGGCGTTCTTCTTCTGTGACTACACTAGCTGTGTTTTCTAATTGGGCTTGCGCTGCTTTGGCAATGGTTTCGTTTATAGTTGTATTGCTAGTTTGCTCTTCTTCTTGTACAGCTT
>CALGZD010000111.1 GCA_937934635.1 uncultured Deinococcales bacterium | reverse complement strand
TCAGCTTCTGCATTGCCCTGTGCTAGTGCAGATGTACTCACTAATAAAAGTAGAGGTAGTAGGACTAATAAGATTTTTTTCATAAATTTCCTTTCTTCAAATAAATCTTGTGACTTTCCACAAAAAACAAACCCAATCCATATAGTGTATCGGTATGTTATGAATTGTGATTAAACTTTATTTCTTAAATACCAAGGCACAAATAAGTTTAACTATTCTGATAGCTAAAATACTTGAGATATGACGTCTTGTAGGGGATTAGTATCTAGTCAAATAATATAACTTAATTTTGCACACGTACTTATACGTCAAATGTGATGCATAGTGGGTGCGTCCCAGACGATGGTGGAAACTATATAGATATAGTCATGTACGTTTCAACCTTGAGCGGGACGCACCCTGCATAGTGTGGTGTTTTTTGGCTATTTTGGAAATATCCATAGGTGTTCAGGACTAAAGCTAAGTAAGACCTCCTCGCCTACAGAAAATCTTCGACTAGAGTTCTCCCGAACTTGGAAGCGAAGCTGATTTACCTCAACGTTATAACTTAGGCTTCCACCGTAATATACGGCATCAAGAACTTTGCCACGAAAGTTGTTTTTAGTCATGTTAGGTATCGTCATGGTTTTATATATAGCTTTATCTGTAGGGCGCATATCAATATGTTCAGGTCTTACTGTTGCTGTCACACTTGTGCCAACGGCTTGCGTAGGCTCATGTGCTGAGTAAAAGAGACCTGAAGGTGTTTCTATAGTTGTTTCTGGGGGGGTAGAATCATTGGTTTTAGAACCTGCTCTAGAATCTGTAGCACTCCCCTTAGCTAACAGTTTACCCTCAATCAGGTTGGTTGCCCCCATAAAATAGGCGACATTCGTGGTCACAGGACGGTTAAAAATGTCTTCTGGTGTGCCAAACTGAACGATTTCCCCGTCAAACATCACCGCAATCTTGTCGGCGAGTTCAATCGCCTCGATTTGGTCGTGGGTCACAAACACGGTTGTTAACTTAAGACGTTTTTGTAAATCAGTGATGAAGGCTCGCATTTCTTCACGAAGCTTAGCGTCAAGATTGCTCAGTGGCTCATCCATAAGCAGAAGGCGTGGATCGGTAATAACGGTTCTTGCAATGGCTACACGCTGCTGTTGCCCACCAGAAAGCTGACTTGGAAAGCGTTTTTCAAAACCTGTTAGCTGGACTATCTCTAGCACTTCTGCCACTCGCTTTGCTATGTCGGTTTTACTTTGCCCACGCATACGTAAGCCAAAGCTGATGTTCTTTTCCACAGTCATGTGAGGAAAGAGGACATAGCGCTGAAAGACCATGCCTATATTGCGTTTGTCAGGTGCTAAGTTTAGAACTGACATATCATCAAAGCGAATATTGCCTGAAGTGGGTTCTTCTAAGCCAGCAATCATGCGTAGGGTTGTGGTTTTGCCACAGCCAGAAGGACCTAGCAAAGCGACGAGGCTGCCTGGTTCTACTGTGAGAGATATATCTTTTACTGCGGTTACAGTGCCAAATTGTTTGTTTAGTTGGGTGAGCTCGAGCCGTGTCATAGTTGGTTATATCGTTATTTTTATCGTTATTTTTATCTATGTTTTTATAAATGTTGTTTCTGAGAACGTATGGTTCTTATGTCACAGTAATACTATAAATACTACGATGAATCAAATACTACGATGAAGCATAAGGTGAATTATAAGGTGAATCCTAAATGGCATGACCCCTAACATAACAAAGCCTTGTAAAGTATGTGCCCTTTGGTGTCAACGACAAATTGATGAACTATAACTTTTTTCTTTTAAGTACGTGTGCAAAATTAACTTACATTATTTGACTAAATACTAATCCCCTACAGGACGTTACATCTCCAGTATTTTAGCTGTCAAACTAGACGTAAGTTCTTCCACGATTCACTGACCCCAGTCAGTTATCAGTGAATCGTGGAGCTTCGTAACGAGTAGGAACGAACTCATTTAGCATGAGTCAATATTACGTGAAATATTACGTGGAATATTACGTTGTACAACTATTGAAATTTTATACATCTTATAGGTATTCTTATAGATAATAATAATGAAACCGAACTAACCGAACTATTTGAAAGCTAGTATCCAACTTTAGGGTAAAATATAGGTTAATATGTAGTAAATATATAGTAAATATGTAGTAGTTGTTAGCAGTTTCTATAACTAATTCATTCAAGCATTATTATGTCTAAGGTATAGATTAAGGTATAGATTAAGGTATAGATGCTTTATCGTGAAACATTTGCAAATGGGATGTAGATGAAACTATGAGGGCTGTACTTACAAAACACAAAACAGGTTTAGTGTTGCTGTTAGGCGTTATCCTTGCAGGCATTGTTTATGTTTCTTTGACCTTAACACCATCGCACTATGGGGTTATTTTAAAAGACCATTTTGGTTTGGATTATAAACCTCTTGTGGGGCAGGCTCAGCCTATTCGGGGAGATGAGTACTCGGTTGTCACACCCTATTTT
>CALGZD010000110.1 GCA_937934635.1 uncultured Deinococcales bacterium | reverse complement strand
ATCGTCTTTTGCTTTTAGCGCATTTGTATTACCAGAAACTGCTTCTTGCTTCGCTTTATTTGCAGCATCTAAATCAGCTTTAAGCTTCGCAATCTCGCTGTCTTTTGCTTTTAGATTATTCTCAGCAGATGCAGCTTGTTGCTTAGCCTTGTCAGCGTCACCAGCTTGTGCTTTAAGCTTAGCGATTTCATCATCTTTTGCTTTGAGGTTTGTTTGCAATGAAAGTGCCTGATCAGCTTGTTTGCTTGAAGCACTAACTTTTGCCTCAAGTTCAGCAATACGCTTATTACGGGTAGCAATCACATCACTCTGATCACTACTAGCTAACTTGCCTCGTAAGGTTGAAAGTTCTTTATCTCTTGCATCAAGATCTGCTTTGAGTGTCTTTACAGTCTTATCATTTGAACCAGCAGCACCAAGCTTAGCCTCAAGATCTGCAATACGTGCATCTCGACTTGCTAATTCTGCACCATCTAACTTACCTTTGACAGCAATACCGTTATTACCGCCCATATTACCACCGATGCTTGCAGAACCTCCGCCCCCACCTAGGCGATTTCCAAACATGCGCCAAAGTAGCCACATGAGTAGTGCGCCTAATAGGAATGCTAAAAGCAAGCACCAAAATATTTGCCATAAGAACCAAAGCATTTACTTAACCTCCTGAACTAAGAACTCAATTCGACGATTTAATTTACGACCTTCGGCAGTATCTGAACCTGCGACAGCGTTAGTTCCACCTGCAGCAGCTATGCTAATGCAATTCGGGTCAATACCACGACTAATCATGAAGTCTTGGACAGCTCGAGCCCGACCGCTACTCAAGCACTCGTTATAGATAGGTAATAAACCTGACTCTGTATGACCAACAATTGTCACAGCCGAATTTTTATATTCATCTTTAGAAAGAACGGAAACAGCAGACTCCAAATGACTTGAAAGTGCTGGTGTCAAACTTAAGTTACCAATAGCAAATCGCACATCTGGTAACTCATTCGTAATAGCATTTAGCTCACCTTGTAGTGCCTGTCTTTCATTTGCTGAAAGTGCTCTACAAGTTGGCATGACGGCAACTGGCGCGGCTGGCACTGGTGCTTTGACTAGTGCTGGTGCAAGTGACGGCGCAATTGCAGCTACAGGCGTAGCAACAGGAGCAGACACACGGCTCGAGCAGCGCACTTTATCATCCAAAGTAAAATTATCCCTAACCTTGCTTACACCACGAACACCACGAACAGTGGAAAGAGCAAAATCTCTGTCTTGCTCAGAAATCGCTCCAGACAAGACGCCATTCCGACCACTGAATCTAATATCTTCTCTAGCGAAATCGCACCCCTGAGCAACTAATGCTGCATGACTATTGTTTGCGAGCTTCCCTTGAATAAGGCGAAGGTCACCAATAAAACAAATTATCAGCAGTAATAGTAAAAGTAATATTGCCAAAGGGAGCAACCGTTTTAACGGTATATTCATAATCCTCCTTACTTTATGCTCAACTGTCTATAAACATCGTTGAAGCAAAAGTTTATGAGTGAAAAACGAATGAACTATGTCGAAAAATCTGGTTTCAGTTAAATCCTTCTAAAGAAACCTGTATAAAAGTTCTGATTCTTTGTACGTTAGAAACGCCAAAAGTATATCATAAATATACAAAACGTGTCCTAAGTTACGAGAACTGTTACGCTACAAAGTTTATGAAGTAATGGATACAGATAAAGTCATTGGTCCAAATAAGTCTATCTAGCATTTCAATTACCTTCTCAGTTCTCCAACCTTCCTCAAAAACCACATAATTCGAGTAGATTATGAGTAATGAATCACTAATAATCCTTATCTACGTATAGTATTTATTCCAAAATCCAACTTACATCTTACTTATTTCTCATACTATTTAAAAGCACTATCGTTAAAAGTCCATTTCTTAACCATGATATTGCCAAATTTTCCAGATTCTTAACTGTTTAATTAACGCCTTGAGACGCTGTTTGTTGAGACGCTGTTTATTGAGACACTGTTTAAGCACTATTTAAGCACTATGTGATGTAGCTTTTGTGTTTTCAACCTTATACCGTGTCCTAAATATATGGCTGAACAAATGAGTTAGGGCTATCATTTGCTCAACCATAGTCTGTATCTAATAAATAGTCTGTATCTAATAATCTGTGAGTTACCTAGATATCTCCATACTACGGATATAAACAGAATTGGTATTAAACGGGACACACCCACAAACTCAAACTACAAACTCAATTTTTTGCAAATGCTGCATATAATCAATTTAACTTGTTAATCACTCAACTATGAATAAGCTTAAACCTATGAAATACAGTCACTTAGGAAACTCTGATTTAAAGGTCAGCCAGCTTGGCTTTGGTTGCATGTCACTAGGGCTAGACCATAAACAAAACGCCAAATTACTACACTTTGCTGTCGAAAACGGCATCAACTACTTTGATACGGCAGATCTATACGATCAAGGTGAAAATGAAATAACACTTGGAAAAGCCTTCAAGGCCATGCGAAGCGATGTCATCATTGCAACAAAAGTAGGTAATGAATGGCGAGAAGACGGAAGCGGTTGGGACTGGAACCCAACAAAATCTCACATAAAACAAGCTGTGTTTAAAAGCTTGCAAAGACTAGAAACAGATTACATTGATTTATACCAACTCCATGGTGGCACTATCGAAGATCCTATTGAAGAAACGATTCAAGCTTTTGAAGAATTAAAATCTGAAGGATGGATTAGGCATTACGGCATTTCATCAATACGCCCAAATA
>CALGZD010000109.1 GCA_937934635.1 uncultured Deinococcales bacterium | reverse complement strand
AAAAGACTGTCAGCATCCAAAGGCTTTGCAAAGTAAAAGCCCTGTGCATAATCACAGTTTAAGCCTTTTAGATAATCACGCTGAAAAGTTGTTTCAATACCTTCAGCAACAATTTTGAGATCAAAGCTGATAGCAAGTTGCAGAATATTCTTGAGTAGCTTTTTGTCTTGAGAGTCATCTTCAACTTCACCAATGTTTTTGATAAAAGAGCGGTCGACTTTTAATTTGTCAAAGGGTAACTTCTGCAAATATTGCAGTGACGAAAAACCTGTTCCAAAATCATCAAGCGCAATGCTCACCCCTAAGTCACGAAGTTCCTGCAAGCGTACAGCAACAACATCGATATTGTGCATAACAACCCCCTCAGTAACTTCTAGTTCCAAATATTGTGGTCCTAAGTTATTGTTTTCCAGCGCTTGTTTGACGGTATCGATAAAGTTATTGCGATTGAACTGTGGTGCTGCTACATTGACAGACATCATGATAGGATGTCCCATTTTGTGCCAAGCTGCAGCTTGTCTACAGGCTTCGTTTAAAGCCCATTCGCCCATGGCAATAATCAATAAAGTCTCCTCAGCGATAGAGATGAACTTAATTGGTGGGACGAGTCCATTGACTGGGTGATGCCATCGAATTAGTGCTTCAACACCTCTAAGCTCGCCTGTGCTAAGGGAATATTGTGGTTGGTACTGAAGAATAAATTCCTGACGTTCAACTGCTAAACGCAAACTGTTCTCTAGCATAAGTCGTTCACGAGCTTTGGTACCAAGGTCTTCTGAAAAACTTTGGATTCCGTTACGACCTTCTTGTTTGGCAAGGTACATAGCAATGTCTGCATGTTTTAGTAATGTAGAAACATCGTGACCATCTTCAGGAAAAACACTTAAGCCGATACTAGCCGTGATTCTAACTTCATGACCTTCTAAGCTAAATGGCATTTCTAGAACATGGAGATAGCGATTTGCAATTGTAAGAGCATCTTCACGAGAGATGACATTGTGTAAAATGAGCGTAAATTCATCACCACCCATTCGTATGAGTGTGTCTGTTTCTCGTGTTCTATTTTGTAGTCTTTTGCTCACTAACTGAAGTAGGGCGTCGCCTACATCATGTCCTAAAGTGTCATTTACATGTTTAAAACCGTCTAGGTCTAAAAAGAGGAGACCAACCTTTGCCTCATTGTTTTTGGCGCTTTGTATTTCTTCTAGGAGTTTGGTTTCGAAGTGGCGACGATTTGGTAAACCTGTCAGCTCATCGTTAAATGCTTGGAACTCAATATGTTTGCTGAGTTGGTGCTGGGCTCGAGCCATCGAAATTTGGTGAACAATTGATTGCAGAAAGTTTAGATCTGCCTGCTCAAAAGGATGCTCTTCTTGCATTCGTAGTACGGATATAGCACCTGTAAAAGATTCTTTTTCAAAGTTGTCAAATATGGGTACAACTATTGTTGAGCCAAGATTAAATAGATCTCTTATGTCTTTGATTGATTGGTTGATTCGTGTTTCATTACTATTTTTATTGCTATTTTTATTACTGTTTTTTTGCGAGATCGTAGGTTGTTTATGTTTAATAGTCCAATAAGATAAGGTGCCTGTTGAGCTATCTACTTTTCTTAATACTTTTTGTGTCGTCTCATCAATATTTTCTGAATCGATATAAGAAGTTTCCAAAGAAAGAGAATCATTCAAGACATCGTAATTTTCTAGTGTAGCCCATTGTGCAGAAAGCGCTTGTGCAACTAACATAAGGATTTCTTGCATACTTGTTTCGATATCATTAGAAGCCAAAAGAAGCTGAGTAACTTTAGAACGGGTTTCAGAGTATTTTAAATCTTTGAGTATTTGTTCATGTAAGTTTGCATTTTCGAAAGCGATTGTTAGTTGTTCTGCAATCTTATTGAGAAGTTTTAAATCTGTTTGGGTAAGGGTTGTTGTGTGCTCAACAATTAGTACTGCCATGAGTAGAGAGTTGCTAAAGATAGGTACTGCAATATTTGAAACAACATCAGGAATCACTGGGTCATAGTGTGGATTCTCACTGACATCTGAAACTAAGACTGAAGTTTGTGTGCTTGCTGCTAATCCCTGAATACCAACATCAAGTCCTATGTTGTAGCCTTCATGTAAAAGACCTTCATAGCCATGAGCATGGAGGGGGTGCAGATAGATTCTGTCCCCTTTAACATGACCAAGTGAAATCGCCCGATATTCTAAGACTTTTGCGATAGTTTTAACTGCTGTTTCAAAAATCTGCTCTAAGGATAGTTTGTCAGCAATTGCTGACTGAATGCGACCAAGTAGAACCAGTTCATTTGATTTACGCTCTTCTGCCTTGAGTAAGTTTAAAAGCGTTTGTTCATTATTTTTTCTTTCAGTGATGTCTATAAAGAAGCCGTGAAAGTATTTAGCCATTCTCTTTTCATTACGTGCAATAATGATTTGAAATTCTATCCAGCGAATGTCACCTTGCTTAGTATAAATTCGGTATTCACCCACTGCTTTATCTGACCCACTCATGACAGCTTTTAAGATACTTATCTTAATTTGGTCAATATCTTCAGGATGACAGACATCTCTCACCCACATGCTGGGATCACTTTTTAACTCTTCTGCTATATAGCCAAATTGCTTAATATTTTCTGATATGTGTGTTAGGTGGATTGTTTGGGTATCAGGTGCAGTCCATGTATTTGTGATGACTGGACTATTTTCGATAATCCTAGTTGTTTCTTGTAGTTCTTTATCTTGACGACGAATAGTAGTGATGTCTATAGAATTCCCTAAAATATAGGCAGGTTCTCCTTGCTCGTCAAAGAGAATATGCTTAATGGTTGTGAAGATTTTAGGTGAGTTATTTTTATAAGTTACAGTTTCTTCTGGAAATAGTTTTGAGTTTTTACTGTTGACGCGTACTTGCTCAATCACTTCTTTGTCTTGTCGCATGTAGCGCAAGGCTGCTTTGTTACCTAGGTATTTACGTAGTTGTAAATCGTTTTTTCCAATGATTGCATCTTTAGGCAGTCTATATTCTTTTGCCAAGGCTTGATTAACAAAAACGTATTGGCTTTGAATATTTTTTACAAAGATAAGATTTGGATTTAGATCAATAAGTTGATTGAGAAAGCTAGTATTTTTTTTGAAAAACGTTTGTTGAATCTCAACATGGTTTTTATTTTTTATGTCATCCTTTATAACACTGGTTTTGTCACTAGTGTTATTACTAGTTTTATCACTAGTTTTATTACTGAGGTTCATGGTCAGCTTTGATGGTTTTTTTGTTTTTACTTGTTTATTTTTTAGGTGTTTGCGTTGCTTGTTCCTAAAAATAATTTTATACAAGTTATCTAATTCAGAGGACAACATACAGTCATCTATGCCCGTAGAGAACAGAGTGGCTTCTTGTGCTAAGTTGCTCTCTGGGAGTAGTGCAATGCTTGGTATTCTAAGGTCATCAAAGTTTGTGCCTGATATGGTACTTGCATCAAAATTGGAAGTGTCTATAAGTAAGGCATCGTAAGGTATAACATCGTACTCGTCTATAAGTTCATTGAGAAGGTCATTGAGTGTGTTTTGGGAAGCTGAGAAGGTTAGCTCGAGCCCAGCTATATCATCTAACTTAGCAAAGTCTGCTTGATTGTTACTCAGCACAAGTATACGAAAAGCTTCTTTTTTAAAAGCTGTTTCTATGATGTGATTCGCTTGATTGCTATC
>CALGZD010000108.1 GCA_937934635.1 uncultured Deinococcales bacterium | reverse complement strand
GACTTAGTTGATCAGGCTGGCGTAGATGCCATGCGAACTGTCTTAAATGAGTTAGATATTAATGGTGAAATTGTCATCGGTGAAGGCGAGCGTGACGAAGCACCAATGCTCTTTATTGGTGAAAAAGTCGGGCTAGCCCGTGAAAGCTCATGGACTGTAGATATTGCTGTTGACCCTGTGGAGGGAACTAGCATCGCAGCAAGAATGGTCAATAATGCTGTGGCAGTTATTGCGTTAGCAGAAAAAGATGGTCTTTTTAAAGCACCAGATACCTACATGGAAAAACTGATTGTAGGACCACCTGCAGCGGGTAAAGTGGACATCACTTGGCCTGTGGCTGCTAACCTTAGCAGCATCGCCCAAAGTTTAGATAGAAATGTTGAAGACCTCACCGTGGTCATTCTAGATAGAGACCGCCACCAAAATTTGATTAGTGAAGTTCGTAGTGCTGGCGCACGAGTAAAGCTCATTGGTGATGGCGATGTCATCGCTGCGCTTTCTGCTGCGGTACGTGGCACAAACGTACATGCTGTCATGGGTACTGGTGGCGCACCCGAAGGTGTACTTGCTGCTGCTGCCATGAAGTGCTTGGGCGGTGAGATTCAAGGACGCTTTAAACCACGCAATGATTCTGAACTAGAACGTTTAAATGCAATGGGCGCTTCAACAGAAAATGTTTACAAAACCAATGACCTTGCACCTGGTAGTAGTATCGTATTTAGTGCTACAGGCATCACCAGTGGTGACATCCTTAAGGGTGTGCGCTTCTTTAAAGGTGGTGCGAGAACCAACACTATCTCCATGGGTCACGAATCTCGTGTTATGCGCCTGACCGATGCTGTTCATCTTTTTGATGATGATGCTAGGGTGACTTTAGAAGTATAGCGCTTTAAACCCTATCACATAAAAATGCCCTCATCTGATTCAGGTTAGGGCATTTTTTAGTAGTAGTAATACTAAACTGAAAGATGAATGTCATAAAGATATAGTCGCAAAGATTGCGAAATAACCGAAGGATAAAGGCTTGAAAACCTTGTGTATTGACTGGGATTATGACATTTATGATTCACTTCGGTATAATTCAGGTAACTGGCGGAATAACCTAACGCACCTGACGCTTCTAACACATTCTTTTGCTACATATATTTTCGGACTTGGTATTAGTTTGGTAAATAAACAATCCCACTCACTACTCGTCTTTCTGACCTTTTATTGATTACTTTTCCATCAACAAATAGCTGTGTACTGCTACCGCTATCTAAGCGCATAGCTTTATCAGCACCTAAAAAAGTGAAAAGTGGTATGAGTTCTTTGGCAACCATTGCCTCAGCAGCAACGAGCAGGACAGTACCGTCGGCTCGAGCCCCAATAGCTGCCTGATGTGTACGCCCATTCAAAATATAGGCATTCTCAAAATTTTCAAAGCCAGGGTTGTAAGCACTCTGCCCATTTTCTACTAGCAAGGGTCCAGCCTCAACTGCATATGGCAAAGCAAGCAACTGCTTTGGATTCGCTTCAAACTGCGCTTGGATAGTATCACCCGTATTCAACATAGCAAGAGAACGAAAGTAGGGATCGTTCATATCCGCGTCGTAAACAATGGCATAACCATCAAAAGGAACAGTACGTGGTCCAATTTTATTTTCAATCACTCGATTATCTTTAACCGTAATAACACCCTGCCCAGGCACACCAACACGTGCATTTGGCATGGTATAAACCGTTGTTTTAGCGGGAGCATTGTAGCCCGTGATTGGCACAGTGCGCCCTTGGCTCGAGACCGTCACTTGTGTTGACACACGGTTAATTTCCGTCACCCCAGGACCAAAAGCCACACTGGCACGATTGCGTGTAGGCTCTGCAAGTTCTGAACCAGCAATCTTTAATAAGCCAATAGACGTATGCGTCCTTGGATCAAAGTATCCAGCGTTAATGCCAATAAATGCACCATTAGATAATTCACTTATCGTGCGTGGTGTCGTTAAGCTACCCACTACCCGAAACTCACCATAACCGGGGCTAATCTCAACAACATGAACAATGCTCTGCCCAACAGCAGTACTAAAAGGAAACCTGCGATAACGCACACCACTTGCTAAAACTTTATCAAGTGGTGATTTATCTTTGAATGTCTGTTCTGCTGCTGCTGCAATGTCACTAGCATTTTCCAAAAAAGAATTGAGGCTTTGACCAATACCTGTAGCAGTAGGTTCAGTGTTAGCAGGTGTCGTACTAATAGCACTGTTACTAATAGCACTGTTACCTGGTGTACCAGTATTGAGAGGTGGGGCTGTTGCTGGAATTGTAGGTGAAGTTATAGGTGGAGTTGTAGCAACCTGTGAAGGACTGACAGGCTGTTGAGCTACACCGATACCTTGTTGTTGTGGTTGTTGTTGTGACAGTTGTTGTTGTGATGGTTGCTGTTGTTGTGCCACACCAATCTGTACTGAAGGGAGCTGTGGTTGCACAGAAGATACAGGAGCTGGTACTGCCGCTACTTGAGCTGGTTGCACTGGAGGAGGGGCAATAGGTGCAGGTGCTTGTGCTGCTATCGGTACTTGAGGTGTTGCTTGAGGTGTTTGATTAGCCTGTGTCTGAATACCCTGTGTCTGAATACCCTGTGTTTGATTAGCCTGTGCCTGAATACCTTGTGTTTGATTAGCCTGTGTCTGTATGCCCTGCGTTGCAACATAAGCTGGCTGAGCTAGCACTTGCTGAGCTTGCCCTTGCTGGGCTACTTCTTGCTGAGCTTGCCCTTCAAAATCGAGGACCAAACGCCTTGGCTCAGATAAACTATAGACTCTATAAGGTCGTTCTTGCTGACTACTAAACTTAATGCGTGTTTTATCCAACTCACTAACAAGCTGGATACTCACATCTTCAATTTGCTCTGTTAAACCCCAAGGCACAGCCAAACTAGGCATATTGAGTTCTAAAGGTCTAGCAGCTGTTATCGTGCCCTCTGCTGAAAAGTTATCTATGATTATCCGCTCATCTAAATCAAAGACAATCCGAAAACGCTCACTTGTAGAAAAACGAATATTATTGAGCCGAGGCAGATTCAAACCTAGATATTGCAAGATTTGTTCATCAACATAAACTGAACTGTTTTGTATATGTGGTGTTTGGTCATAGGGGGGCTGCCAAGAGAATTGACTAGCTTGTTGATTAACCGTCCACCCTTGCGCCACAGTATACTGAAGCACCTGAGCATTATAGCTCAACACAATACCATTGGCATTTTTCTGAACAATACTACTAGGTGCTTGCATGAGAGTAGGTACCTGTATGAGAGTTTGTGCAAAACCTAAAGTTACTACAGATAAGATGCTAATTGCTAGAATTAGTTTTAAAGCCTTCAGTTGTAAAAATAAACGTTCAAAAATAAATATGATAATGCCCACTACTCTCCCCAAAGATGTTGTGTTTTTAAATTATTAGTTTGGAATTGTAACTGTTATCTCTTCTCTACCAACAGTCTTACTTATAGATATGAGAATTTACAAGAATCAAATGCTGGAGGGTTTAAGTGCTAGACGGTTTAAGTGCTAGACGGTTTAAGTACTAGACGCTTTAAGTGCTAATTAAGTGCTAGATGTTTTAAGTGCTAGACGTTTTAAGTACTGGATACATTTTGCAATATATCTAGAAATGGTCCAGGAGATAGCTGCGTACCAAGCATGTGATTGAGTGAAAGTGCAATTTGCTGGGCTTGCACATCTTTCAAACTCAAAGTAGCAGCACCTAAATTAAGCGCACGCTTTCGCAACAAGGTCATATTTTCAGGTGATAGATCTATAAAACTCAGGTGTGGTCCTAAATATTGATCTGCGATTTTCACTTCAGCCTTGCTCGTAACCTGAATCAGTAAATCAGTTTCAGTAAGCATGTGTGTTAAACGTGAATCGGTATATGTACCTGCATAGTGCTGGGTAGTTACTGCTAAATCAGACGTAGTATTTTCAGCACTTGGTTGCGTCTCAGCAAATAAGCTCAAGTGACTTACACCTGAACTAGCTAACTCTCTTGCAATAGACCGAGCTAAAGCATTCGCACCAATAATCACAGCTCTTGCCCCCCTTGCATCCCACTCATTTGTTTTGAGAAGCTGCATGATTGCTCTGGCCATGTTGTATTCACCAATCAAACCATTGGCAGTAACCGTCAAACTATCAGCAGCAAGGATTTCCTGAGCATCTAAACTACTGCGTTCAGCTTGTTGATAAGCCTCTTTTTGTGCAACTTCATCTAGTGCCAGTAAGCCCACAAAATCTAAAGCTTTTAAACCTTCGCAAACTGCTTCAAAGCGAGTGTTACTAGGAACCGGGTGCAAATAAATATTGCTGCTACGATCTCTAAACTCGCTGAGTGCGTGTGCAAGTTGCTGATTTTGTGTACAAAGGGCTACTAAATGCATGGATTAATAAGGTATACCATCCACCTATGTGTCATGAAAATGACCTTTATCCATGCTAAATACTTTTTAGCATAATCCCATAATCCTATAGGTTTTCAAATTTACTCTTTATTTACTCAATTTAAGCTAGATATAAGCTAGATATAGCGTTTCAATAGCGCATATCTTAAGAAAATCTTTAAAATTGCGGTGTTTAGCCTACAAGTAAGCTGCTTGTAATGGCAAACATTGCTTTTAATCTAGTTTCTTGCTATAATTCTAAGCAAGTTGGTCGTAATACTATAGTTATTCAGACCTCAAGCAATTATCTAGAGAACCATCATTTTGTCTTTAAGCAAGCTTTTTAAGCAAACAGAGAATCATTCTTTTATAGTGTCCGTAAGAACTCTTTCTACCCCATCACAGTTTTACAGTCACATATGAACTTATTACTCATATGTACTTAAAGTAATGCGTGTAACCATTTAGGTTATGGAGTGTTCGTTTTTTTGTAGTCACTACTAGATAAACTAAGCGTGAGTTTTGCAATTGCACAAATCATCTTAGATGTGCGAGATTGATGCAGATAGTCAGTAAAAATAGTTAAAGACTAGCTATAACAAATTTTTTTGGAGGTATCTCATAGCAAGAGATAACAGAAACGACAGAAGAGATCGCGGCAGAGACCAAGGCCTCAAAATTAACGAGAAAATCCGTGTGCGTCAGGTTCGTCTTATTGATGAAAATAGCGAGCAGCAGGGCATTATCGATACTAGAGAAGCTATGGATAGAGCAAGAGCCGTCGATTTAGATCTTGTCATGGTAGGCGAAAGTGCTGATCCGCCTGTAGCAAAAATCATGGACTATGGTAAATTCCGCTACGAAGAGCAGCAAAAAAAGAAAGAGGCGCGCAAGCGTTCTCGTAGTCAAGACCTCAAGTCAATTAAGTTCCGCATTAAAGTTGGCGATCACGACTTCAATACTAAGGTGAACCACATTCGTCGTTTTATCAAAGGTGGTCACAAAGTCAAGGCAACTATCATGTTCCGTGGTCGTGAACGAGCACATCCAGAACTTGGTCAACAACTCTTACAACGCGTTGCAGATGAAGTCCAAGATGTAGCAGCGGTGGAAACAAAACCAAATATTGCTGGTATGGATATGAATATGGTTCTTGTTCCTGCTGCAAATGCACCTGCTTCAAAAGACAAGCCTAGAAATGCACAAGCTGATGCGCCTAAAGCTGAAGAAGCTAAAGCAGAGACTACAGCTTCAAACACTACAACTTCAAGCACTACAGCTCCAGGAACTACAGATGCACCTGCAACTGAAGCAACTGAGTCTGAAGTTAAAGAAGCAGTAGTGAAAGAAGAAGTGGTTAAAGAAGCCACAGTTGCTGCTGAAGTTATGGCTGAAACAGAAACTACTGAAGCACCAGCAGCAGAAGCTTAAGCTTATGGTCTTAATGCTTATGGTTAATAGTATGATTTGATTTCTTGACGTTAAAGATGCTACACAATTTGGACTATAGCTTTAGCTTTCATATGTCAGGTCCTATTATGTTAGGTCCTATATAGCATCAACACAAAACTACCCAAAACAATAAAATAATGTAAGTAATGACTTGTTCAAGTTTCTGTA
>CALGZD010000107.1 GCA_937934635.1 uncultured Deinococcales bacterium | reverse complement strand
CGAAGATTATCCAAAACTGCGTGAAGCACTTGAGAAGCTCAGTTTGAATGATGCTGCTTTTACCTTTGAGCCAGAGACTTCTTCTGCGCTTGGTTTTGGTTTCCGCTGTGGTTTCTTGGGGCTTCTCCATGCCGATGTTGTACAAGCAAGACTAGAACGTGAATTCGACCAAACGCTCATCGCTACAGCGCCAGCAGTTATCTACGAAGTATTCACAACCGACGGTACAAGCTTCATGATGCAAAACCCAGCCGAGCTGCCTGACCCAACTTTGATTGAAAAAATTATGGAACCCTTTGTAGATCTGACTGTCTACGTTCCAGAAGAATACGTTGGCTCAGTCATGGGTATGCTCCAAGACCGCCGTGGCGTCATGAAGAACATGGTCTACCACGGACACCGTGTCGAGGTGAAATACGAAGTACCCTTCGGCGAAATCTTGTATGACTTCCACGACAAGCTCAAGTCTGTAAGTCGTGGCTATGCCAGCATGGACTACGAACCCCTAGAGTACCGTCAAGGTCATCTAGTAAAAATCGACATCCTAGTAAACAACGAAAAAGTGGATGCGCTAGCAATCATCGCTCACCGAGATAAAGCTTACGACCTTGGTAGACGCATTGTAGATAAAATGGCTGAGGTAATTCCTCGTCAGATGTTTGTTGTGCCGATTCAGGCCGTCATTGGTGGCAAGATTCTGGCAAGGGCTACCGTCCGTGCCTTCCGTAAAGATGTTCTTTCTAAATGCTACGGTGGCGATATTTCTCGTAAGAAGAAACTTCTTGAAAAGCAGAAAAAAGGTAAGGCACGAATGAAGCAGCTTGGTACGGTTGAAGTACCACAAGAAGCGTTCTTGGCTGTGTTGTCTACTGAGAGTTAAGTCATCCCCCACCAACTCTAGAGAATTATCTTCCCCCTTTTTCAAAGGGGGACCGAGGGGGATTCCCTCACTCCAGCACCATCTCCACATATTCCGCCAAAGTCTCATAGTGCAGATACCCAGGCAGTAAAACCCCTTCTACCCTTCCCTCTTGCACCTCAAAGCCAAATACATAAACAGGTGTACCTATCACCCCAATTGCCTCAGCCTCCATCATCTCTAAACTAAGGCTATCAAGGTACTGTTTTGATGCTACACACTCACGAATGCTTGTAACCTTCTGAGTAGCTAATCTCCGAGACACATCAGCGTTATCTATAAACTCAATCGTCATAATCTCAAAAAGTCGCTTGATGCCGTGTCTTCCCAAACTACGGTAAAAGCTTTCAAGAATGTCAAAATAGCGCTCTACACCTGCATGTTCATGCACACAGCGCAGTGCAAGTGCAGCATCTTGCGATTCTTGTCCGCCAATGCTCACATAGTCTTTGTAGACATAATCAACCTGACCAGTCTCAACAAAACTATCGAGAATATGACCTAAGGTGTTTTTATGGAAGCGAGTACAGTAACCACAATTAACGTCACTAAATTCAACAAGAACGGCACGCTTCTCAGAGTTTTGAAAACTCAAGCGTGGGTTATTAGCTATAGAAACGCTAACTATTTCATTTTCAGGAATATTAAAAAGCTGAGCTATACTGTCATCTTGTGCAACTACACAACTACATAAAAAGACTAAGCTAACAACAGCTATACTTTTGAGAGAATCCATAACCTCATGAGTATAACAAAACCTCAATCTTGATACTTACTCAATCTTGATACTTACTCAAACTTGATACTTACTCAATCATTGGCATGTCTTCAAAACTCGCAGGTATCTCTGAGTAATCGTGGAATGTGCTTTTGTCTGCTATTGCATCACTAACTGTTTTAGCTTCACTTTTCTGCCCAATAAGATTCTCGTACACACCATCTAAATCTTTTAAAATTTCTATCGTACTCTTGTAACGCTCATTCGGATCTTTACACAATGTTTTATCCAAAATACGTTTAATACCAGGTTTCACCATCGGTATGTAGTCTTCAATTTGTGGTAACGGCTCGTGAACAATTGCATTGATACTTGCCATCATATTCCCTTTATCAGGAAAGGGTTGCGCCCCACTTAGCATTTCAAAAATAATTGCACCAAGCGACCATATATCTGCTCTTGCATCAACATCCAGACTCAAAATTTGCTCAGGTGCCATATAGCTAATTGTGCCAAGCATTGACCCTGGTTGGGTTAGTTTTTGGTTATGTGCACTTCTCTGCAACAGAGCAACACCAAAATCAAGTAATTTAACCGTTCCCTGTTTAGTAATAAAGATGTTCGCTGGTTTTACGTCTCTGTGGACAATGCCCTGATCGTGTGCATTAGCAAGACCTCTAGCAATTTGGCGAATATAGTTGATGCTTTGCTCAAACTTTATAGGTCCTTTACGCAAGCGCTCTTCTAGATTTTCACCATCTAGAAAAGGCATGACCATAAAAGGATAGCCTTCTTGTGTTTCACCAATGGTGTAAACATTACATATATTGCCATGGTTTAGCGTCGCAGCCGTTTCAGCTTCTCGCATAAAGCGTTCTTTCATCTCTTGATTCTCAGTCAAATCAGTAAAGAACTTCAGACCAACATAGCGGTTTAGTGCTGTGTCCATTGCCTTATAAACAATCGACATGCCACCTTTGCCAATTTCCACTAAGTCGGTATATTGTCCAATGGTCTCACCTGCTAAGGCTTTAACTTGACGCACTTGTTTCGGTACTGCACTAGACTTATTCGCACTCACAGTTTGGCTACTAAAGTTACTTCGACGAAGTAGCGCTTTAATACGTGCCATCAATTCATCAGGACTAAAAGGCTTATTGAGGTAGTCATCAGCATACTCTAAACCTTTAACACGACTTTGCACATCACTGCGACCCGTAAGCATTAGTATCGGCAAAGTTTCAATCGCCTCAGTATCTCGAATACGCTGTGCGACTTCAAAGCCGCTAATGTACGGCAAATCAACATCCAAAACCAGAATTTCTGGTGGATTGTCAGTAACACCCTGAAGACCAAGTTGACCGTCAGGATAATGTGTAATGTCGTGCCCTTGAGCTTTTAATTTAAGCTCAATAAGCTTTGCCATAGCTGGACTGTCTTCTACTAATGCAATATTTGCCATGCAAACTACCTTTATGCCCCAAAAAAGGCGGTTGACTAAAATACTATGTAGCTTAAGTTCTTTAACATTCTAAAATTTCGTGAATACTCCAAAAGCTCTAAATACTAAACCTCTAATGAATACTTACTTAATTGAATATCGATTTACATATGCCACAGAGCACTAAACCTAAGAACATTCTAAACAACGAATGTAATGTAATTGTTTCTTAACATCTATTTTGTATGTCTACTTATTTATAT
>CALGZD010000106.1 GCA_937934635.1 uncultured Deinococcales bacterium | reverse complement strand
GAGCATATAATCTGTCACTAGTTATGTTAGGTGTAGTATTTTCGGTAGTTGGCGCTTCAGCAATAACTTGTAATTCATAGTGGGCAGCTTCTTGCATGTAGTTCATTACATCAATATAGAGAACAGTATCTTTGACGGTTTGTAACTGGTAACTTGCTACTGTACTACTACTGTTGTCGATAAAATCGACTTCATCTAGACGAGTAATTGGCTGGTCTAAACGAACTGCCATATCTACATCATGTCCTTGACCATCTAATAGGACTTCAACACTCGCTAATCCTTTTGGCAATGCCAATTCATAGCTATGGTACACCAGCGTTGCACTTGGTTCTTTTGCCGCTATGTCTCGACTTAAAACTGAATTCAGACTTAAATCATAAAAGTGACCTGTGTCTAGTGGCTGAGTTGAAGGTTGAGCTTTGACGATTTTATCATGATTATTATGATTATTCGCGACATCATTGGGTTCATCACTTATTGTCAAGGTGTAGGCTACAGGCGCTTCAGTATAGTTCATAACTTCAATGTAGATAGGTCCTGATGGGGGAGACTGATAGCTGTAACTTGCTGAGCTAGCATCTGAGTCATCTAGATAATCAACATCGGTATAGTCAGTGATTTCACTCATAGCCTTGACAGCTAAATCTACGTTGCTGCCTTGACCATCAACCATAATGATTAATGTGCTTTGTCCTTCGGGTACATCAAGTTTATAGCTATGGTAGACGGCTTCGCTAAGGTCAGTAGCTAGGACGTTTTGGGTGCTGGAATTGAGCTCGAGCCCACCCATAAACCCCGTACCCACCGCAAACTCACGTAAGTCCACCTCAACTTCTTCAATGACTTCTTCCTTTTCAGTAGTCGAGACACTATCAATAACTTCATCATCTAGAACTGGTGCAGCTATAATTTCCTGAGAGTCACTAACGACAGTTTCTTCAGGGCTAACTTCTATTTCCTCAACTACTTCTGCATCCTCTACATCCTCAACAATAACTTCTTGTTCTTGAGGAATAGATAGTTGATCATCAATAGCGATAGCATTTACGTCAAAAACAGCTTCACTAGGATTGCTATCAGCAGATTCTTCAACTTCGATAACAACCTGCTTTAAACTGCTATTTTCATTTGTTTCGAGTTGTATTTCTAGATGGTCTTCTGTTTGAGCAAAATTAGACGATTCCTCAAACTCACCAGAAACAATGTTTTCTTCTGTTTCAATGAGATTCTCTGTTGTAAGAGGGGCTGTAAGTTGCGTATCAAGCTTTGCTGTGTCAGACCCTTGTAGGGTGTCAATATTCGCCTCATCAGTAATCGTAGTCTGGATAATAGTGTGGACAGGCTTGTCTAAGACACTGCTTTCAATAGGGCTATTACCCTCAGTCATAATTGGAGGGTTAGTATCTATTAGCTTAGAAGGTAGAACATCAGTAGGAGGTACTACATCTGGAGGAGATACTACATCAGGAGGAACAACAGCAATGATTCCCTGAAATTCTTCACCAGATTCATTACCCCGAACAATGCCATTAGGAATGACACCAATCAGACCTGTAGAACTGCTTTCAGTAGCTTCTGTAGGTAAAACTGCAATAAGACCATTTTCACCGACAACTGTGTTTTTAATAGCTGTGTTTTCAATAGCGGTGTTTTGAGTAACTGTGTTTTCAATAACTTGAGTATCACTTGTTTGAATGTCTTCTTGTGCAAATGCAGATTGTGCAAATGCAGAACGTAGTTCTAAAGTGCAAAAACTCAAGAAAGCTATAGTCGCTAATAGTAAAAGACCCTTGTGCCCCATCATACATAAAGGAGTATAGCGGTCTAGGAGCCACAGCTTATAAGTTATGAATTCATTAAGTGATTACGGAGAAATAATGTAGCGTTAATCGGATGTATTTGGAGTGTCTCGCTAAAAGTCCAAAGGGACTTGTGAGGTTACCTGCTCAGGTTGCCATTGGTACTTTCTTAAATCAATCAGACCTTGGGCATTGAAGACAATGCCTTCTTCTTCTAAAAGAGCACGTTGTAAATCGCCAAAGCCTATTTTGTGGGTTGACAGACCACCTTCAGAGTTGATGACACGTTGCCAAGGAATCTCATTGTCTTTATTGTGCTTTAAACCATTGAGCATCATGCCAACCTGCCGTGCGGCTCGAGGCGAGCCTGCAAGCATGGCAACCTGCCCGTAAGTAGCGACCTTACCCTCAGGGATTTGCTTGATAAATTCAAGGACTAGTTCTTTAAAGTCAGACATATATAAACTGGGTATTATTAGGAGTCTTAACCTGTGCCTTCAATATCAAAACCATAGCGGATAAGTTCATCAACGCTGAGGTCAAAGATTTCAGCATCATCCACATGTTTTTCAAGCATTGCAAGGCGATAAAGCTCATCTTCTAGCGTCACAATTTGCTTCAGCAATCCATTCACTTTGAAATGCTCTTCGACAATATCTTCTTCTATTGCAAAAGGGGTTGTGCCTAGCTCATCTCGCATTCGATGAACAAGATACTCCCGAATACGATTAGGCTTATCTAAAAAGTCAGAAAGTCCAACTTGTGCTTCTTCAAGGCGTTGATGTAAATCAGCTTGGCGTTTTCGAGCTGCCCGTTTAATGGCTTGTCCTGTTTTTCTGAAACGTACTTCCACGATAAAAGCATAACACAAGACAAATCAGTAGATTTAAGGTATTATTTAAGGCATATATGCCAGATACCGTAGAAATGCATAATACAGATCAAGCTAATCATGAACATAATATTGCTGTCCTGCTTTATCACCTAGTTGATGAATTGGAACTGATTTCGATTTATAACACTATCAAACAGAATCTTAGTGATGATGGCAACATAAACTGCTATATCCTTGCGAAATCTAGAAATTCTGTTCATAGCAAAAATGGTGTTGTCATCACGCCTGATTGGGGGTTTATGAGTGCGCCTGAGTGTCATACTTTAATCATTCCAGGTGGCTTAGTTGATGAATATGCCATGCGTGACAAGGTGATGCTTGAGTATTTCAAACGTCTTGAGCAGTCAAGCCTGCAAACAATTGTTGCCTGTTCTGAAGGTGTATTGTTGCTTGGTGCTGCTGAGATGCTTTATAACTTAAATGCTACGACTTCAAGAAAAGAACTTGAGAGATTGCATGAGTATGAGGTTGCCGATGTTGTTGAAGTGGGCATTGTGCAAAATGATTTAAGTGTTCCTAATATCTGGTGTGCTAGTGGTGAGTTGGTGGGTCTTGATGTGGGGGAGAGTGTGCTCGAGCACATAGCATCTTCCAAAATATAAAGGATTCGTTGTTAAATTATTAAAACAAGGCTAAAATAGAGTATGGCAACAAGTAATCTTCTCAAAACTAGTACTGTAAGTTTTAACGATCTCATAGGTAATGGTCGAATTTATAAAGTACCTTTGTATCAGAGAGATTACTCTTGGAAAGCTGAGAATTGGGAAAATCTTTGGAATGATTTAATTGCTATTAAAGAAGGTAGTGAGCCTCATTATATGGGTGCGATTGTTCTGCAAGACACTCAAAATAAAACTTTTAACGTAATTGATGGTCAACAACGTTTAGCTACGCTAAGTATTTTAGCGTTATCAGTTATTTATTGTATTGATCAGTTGATTGAAAAAGATATTGATGTAGAAAACAATAAAACGAGAGTAGATATTTTAAGACGACGTTATTTGGGGGATACAGATGCTACCTCACTAACCTACTCAAGTAAATTATTTCTAAATAAAAATAATGATGATTTCTACCAAAGCTTTTTGTTGCAACTAACTAAACCACCTGCACTAAGAGGGTACAAAAATTCAAATAAATTATTGTGGGGTGCATTCGAATATTTTACTAGTATGCTTTCTGAATATGATTTGATCACTAGCTCGGGTGAGGAGCTTAGTAGGTTTTTACAAGATGTAATTGGAGAAAAATTACTATTTATTGAGATTTCTGTTGCTAATGAAATAAGTGCTTATACGGTATTCGAAACTTTGAATGCTCGTGGTGTTGATTTGACTGCTACAGATCTACTGAAAAACTATTTATTTTCACTCGTAAGTCAAGGTCAAGATCTCAATCATGTAGAAAGACAATGGCAGAGGATTATTAGCATTATTGATACTACAAAGTTTCAAGAATTTTTGAGATATTTTATTAATTCACAAAGACCAATAGTCCGAAAAGAACGCCTTTTTAAAGTACTGAAGAATGAATATTCTACATCAGAATCAGCCTTAAGCTTGCTAAAGGAATTAGAAGATAATGCACATATATATAGTGCATTGAGCCAACCTAGTCATGAATATTGGCAAGATAGTAAAGAAACTAGAAAGCTCATTAGAGTACTTTCGCTATTCAAGGTAAAACAGATGTATCCAATGTTACTGTCAGGCTATAAAAACCTTGATGCTACTAGTTTTCAAAGTTTGTTAAAGATTTGTGTTATCATTTCATTCCGTTATTTGATTGTTAGTGGACTTAATCCTAATGCTTTAGAAAAAATTTATAATGATGCAGCAATTGCGATATTTAATAGAACTGTGAAAACGCCACAGGAAATATTCAAAATATTGCAACGCATTTACATTAGCGATGAAAAATTTGAAAATGACTTTAGTACATTAGAAATAGATACACGAAGAAACAAAAAACTGGTGCGATATATACTTATATCAATAGAAAATCATCTTACTAAACATGCTTTAGACTACGAAGATGACCCTTCTAGTATAGAGCATATACTTCCGGAAAATCCGATAGAAGATTGGGACAATTATTTCCCATACGATATTCAAGATAATTACATTTATAGGATTGGTAATTACTCTTTACTTGAAGAGAGTTTGAATCGTGATGCAGAGAACAGAGAGTATGAAGAAAAAAATAAAATATATACTCAAAGTAAATACAAACTAACTCAAATGATTACCACAGATTCGTGGAACCCTGAAAGCCTCTTACGTAGACAAGAGCGACTTGCACAGTATGCAGTACAAGTTTGGCGTTGTGATTTCTAAACTCTTAGGAATTTCAACTACTTTAGATGAGTCCATTCCCCTGCCAACATCGTTCCTTTAATTTTTAACCCTTCCAAAGTATCTAAAGGATTATGTGACAGCATCACTAAATCAGCATCATAACCACGTTGCAATTTTCCAGAATATGCAGCTCGACCATTTGCAAAAGCAGCACCAACTGTATAAGCATAAAGTGCCTCATAGGTTGAGATAACCTCGTTTGGATTCAAAACCTCACCATTTGCACCAACATGTGTTGTTGCTACGTGTAAGCTCTGAACTACATCTGGTGTAGCTACTGGCGTGTCAGAACCAAAAGCAAGCACTGCTCCTTTATCTAGTAATGTTCTAAAACAGTAGGCACGATTCAAACGACTGGTCAGCATGTTATTGATGCGTTTGACGTCAAAATATAAATGGATAGGTTGCATGGATGCAATAATGCCAAGCGAAGCTACCCGTTCTAAATCATCTGGGTGCAAATGCTGCGCATGTTCCAAACGTGGTCGCATGTTTTTGCCTTGCCATAAAGTTTTGGTTGCTTCCAACGCATCAAGTACTGCTCTACACGCACCATCACCAATTGCGTGTGTTACAGGTACAAGCCCTGCTTCGATCACCATAGGGAAACGCTCTGCCATAAGTTCAGGACCGTGAACGGCCATGCCAGTCTCTGTCGTTTCATCATAGGGGTCTAGCATCCATGCTGTTAAGCTACCAAGCGCACCATCAGCAAAAAATTTTGCGCCACCAACCTGAAATCTATCTCCGCCTTGTCCTGTGGCAAGTCCTGCTGCTATGGCATGTTCAGCATCTTCC
>CALGZD010000105.1 GCA_937934635.1 uncultured Deinococcales bacterium | reverse complement strand
TAACAGTAAGCATAGCTTCGTTACTAACATTGCCATCGTTATCACTAATTGTATAAGGAATCGGTGTTGGGTCAGTTGTTAGGGCAGCATCTGGAGTGAACGTTACATTACCAGAAGCGTCTACAGACCAAGTACCTTCATTAGGAACAACCAAACTTGTTTGGATACCAGGTGTACTTGGGTCTAAATCGATGGTAGCTAAGTCAAGTGTACCATCACTATCGGAATCATTCTTATCGATAGTCGGAATAGTTGTTGGGTTGCTAGGACTAACAACACCAGTATTCACTTCAGAGTCATCAACAGCAACAGGAGGCTCACCGTAAGTAACAGTCAGCGTAGCTTCGTTACTAACATTGCCATCGTTATCACTAATTGTATAAGGAATCGGTGTTGGGTCAGTTGTTAGGGCAGCGTCTGGAGTGAACGTGACATTACCAGAAGCGTCTACAGACCAAGTACCTTCGTTAGGAACAACCAAACTTGTTTGGATACCAGGTGTACTTGGGTCTAGGTCGATAGTAGCTAAGTCAAGCGTACTGTCAGGGTCAGAATCATTGCTAGCAATAGTAGGAATGGTCGTTGGATTGGTTGGAGAAATAACATTAGGGTTATGCTCTGAATCATCAACGGCAACAGGAGGATCACCTAGAGATACTGTCAAGCTTGCTGTGTTTGAAGGTGTACCAGGTGTTGGTGTTTCATTTGAAGTTACACCTGATGTTGTGTTGTCATGGACACCTGTGACAGAGCTAGTGACTCTCACAGTAACGGTACAAGAACTGTTTGCAGGGATGAGCGCACTGTCAAGTGTAAAGTTAGTACCACCACTTGTGGCTGTGTACATGATATTTGAACAAGTACCACTGACTATTACAGGATTTGCAATAGTCATGTTGGTTAATGGGTCACTGAAGCTTGCTCCTGTTAAAGGTACTGAACTTGAATTTGTTAATGTAAAGATTATAGTTGAAGTCTGATTTGGTTCTATTGATGTTGGTGAAAAACTTTTAGCTATAGTTGGGGGGTCAATAACTGTAAGCGTTGAGTTTGCAGCATCGTTGTTTGTAGCACCTTCAACTGTATTGAGTATACCAGCAGGAATTGTGTTTAGATAGCTACCTGTTGCATTTGCAGAAATAGTTGCCAGAATTGTACAGGTAGATTCAGCAGTAAAAGTACCACCTGAAAGCTGAATCGTGTCATTCCCGTTTTGGCTACCTATTGTTGCAGTACCTCCACAAGTATTTGAATCAATACTTTGGACGTTGATACCTGCGGGCATTTCATCTATTAGTGATATTCCACTACCTGTATAGTTTGTTACGTTTGTGTTAAATACATCTATGCGTAAGGTAGATGTTTGACCTGCGGTTGTAATAGTGGGAATAAATCCTTTGCCGACATTTAGTTCTCGGTTTACAGTCAATGTGGCTGATACAGAGTCATCATTTGAAATGCCTTCTTTTGAAGTGACATCGTTTGCGGCAATTGTGTTGATGTGATTGCCACCCACAGCAGCAGTAACATTGAATTCAAAGTAGCAAATTGCACCTGCGTCAATTGTTGCACCAGATAGTGAGATTGAGGTGTCACCTGGAGCACCAGTGATGGTTGCATTTCTACAGGTGGTATTTTCTATACCAGCGCTATTTATGAATTTTGCATCGACAGTGGAATGTAGTTGCATATCAGTTGCTGTAAAAGCATCTGTTAGAGAAACATCTGTAAGCGTTGGAGCGATTGGATCTGAATTTGAGATTGTTATGCGGACTCGTGAAACAGCACCACCGTTAATCGTTGGTGGAAAAAATTCTTTATTGATTGGTAGTGCAATTGGTGTGATTGTTAAGATATCTGTTCTATTGAATTGATTGCGAAAATAGTTGTAAGGTGCAATTTCTCCTATTTTGTCAGCGGTGACTTCAAGATCAGCCAATGTAGAACTAAAAGGGTCACCAGGAATTGTATTGGTGTAGCTACCTGCTGTTGCACCTGTAACGTCTACAGTTAGAGTACAGGATTTTGAAGAGTAAAAACGAGAAGTCGACGTGTCAAGTACAAGTCCAGGAAGAGAACCGCCTGAGAATTCGATTTGATCCGTACCTGGTGTGGCAGATACTGTACCGCCACAAGTGGTAGTGATATTGGCATTTGGTGCAATGACAACTCCTGCTGGTAGGGTGTTACGTAAGTAAATATTTTCTACAGCTGGGTCGGTATAGCTAGCAAAGCGAATTTCATATTCGAGTGTGGACACACCATTTTCAGAGATGGTATCAGGAATAAATGTTAAGTAAGGGGTAATTGGGTTATAAACTTTAACATCGTGGAGAACAACCCCATTTAAGATGAGATCTGTTGCTGAGTCTGTATCGTAAACGATGCCTTCTTCAGAAGCGTTGTTTATATCTGTTTTTATATCAATATTTTCTACTGAATTATAGGTAACACCTGTAGAAGCTATGATTGAATATTGCACAGTTACTTCACAAGTCTGACCTTTGGCTATAGTCAAACCTTCAATATCAAAAAAGGTATCTCCGGGAACACTGTTTACGGTGAGGCTGCCACCACAAGTGGTTGTAACGTTGTTCGCCTGAGACATGGTTGCATAGGGGTCATAGCTAGCGTTTGCAAAATTATCTCTTAAGCGGAAGTTGGTGACATCGGTACCTGTTACTGGGTCTGAGAGGTTTGAGATGGTGTAGGTATAGATTCCTTCATCACCTGCATATTTAAAGTCGTGGTCTTGACTTTTTTCTACGCCAATTGCACCGCTTGTTTTGGCTAAGGTGGCGTTGGTTGTTGCATATTCGTAGCCATTGGTGTCGCCAGCAGGGATAATATTGTCATATTGGCCATCTGCAGTTACTTCAACTGTAGCAGTGATTGTACAGTTGGAATCAGGTCCTGGAATAGAACCCCCTGTGACAGTTAATGATGTGCCTGTTGTGACTGTTCCACCACAGGTATTGCTGTCGATACTAAGAACAGTCATTTGCCCAGGTGTAGTGGGCATGACATCTGTAAAGTCTAATGGGGTTGCTTGAGCATTTCGATTCACAAACTCAAGACTTAGTTGTGCGGTGGCTGTACCTGTTGTTGAATTTACTGAAGCATTTTTGACACCATCAAAGGTTTTGAGGACTTCAGTTCCTATTTTGATAACCAGATATTCAGAGCCAGCGAGATTGTTGGTGGCTCCTTCGGTGGTTGTAATTTCTTGACCAGGAATAGTAATACTGCCACCAGTCCAACGTTCAGCATCCGTAGGGAAAAGGCTTGGTTGGTAGTCCAGCGTAATTGTACAACTGCTATTTGCTGGAATGCTGAAGTTTGAAAAATCTAAGGCATTTCTTGGATACTTGGTAGTTTGTGTTTCTGCATCTGTTACAGCGACTGTGGCTCCGCAAGTTCCTCCATCAGTGCCATCCAGAAAGTAAGCATAGTAGCCACCAGAACCATAAGTAGAAGAATTTGTGAAATCCATATTCCAAGCTACGTCAGTTAAGGCTACAGGATTTGTGTTGTCCAGAGTGATTGTTAAGGTTCCTGTATTGTGCCCAAGAACTGTAGTAGGATTATCATTCATATCTATAGTGATAGGATCAACAATTGCTGTTAATGTAGCGCTTGTTGCTTGTGCGTTTGATTCACTTATACCACCTATTGTTGCTGTGACATCACCAATAGGAATTGTGTTTGTATAAGTGCCTTTGGTTGGTGTGGTTATGTCAACTGTTACTTTACAAGTACCTGGATTGATGCCATCGCCAGCAGGAATTGTTCCGCCTGACAATGATAGTTGCCCTGCGGTAGCGCCGTTGCTAGCTGTTGGTGTACCTCCACATGTATTTGTGACATTTGGTGTTGAGGCTAAAAAGACATTATCTGGAAAGATGTCTGTGAAAGCAACATTTGTTGATGGGGTCAGCGAATTGTTTTGTAGTTCGATAATTAATGTTGAGGTTTGGGTTGGGTAAACTGTTGCTGGCGAAAAGCTCTTGTTTACATCGATATTTGCTAAGGCAATGAATGATAGTGACTGAATTGAAACGAAGAGTGCAACTAGTTTCCAGAGTTTTAATCGATGCCTAATGGAGATACTAGTGGAGATATTGGGAGAGAGGCTAGAGGGGACATGTAGAAATTTAATGGGAGACCACCTTTTTATTTTAGTTTCCAAATCGGTTTGGGGATTATTGAGGATTTGGAATAATTTGAAAGCGTGAAAATAGCTGTAGGTACAGCAATAAAAAATAGTGTGGAGTTTCTATTTTGAATCTGTTTTTGAATCTGTTGAATATTCAAGAGTTGAACTGAACACCTACCGTTTCTTTGCATAGTTAAGATTGAATATGCGTAAGTACCAAGCTTAGGTAGAACCAGACTGAGAAAAGTTCTGATACATCAAGCTTAGAAAGCAAACTTATGAACAGCGCAAAATAAAGCTGTAACCAAACTGTATGTTTTGATTAAAAAACGCTGCCCCACGAATTTATATTTGATAGAGTAAAGGCTCGAGCCTTAAGATTGATATGATTACTCTTAATGGTCTTTAAATATATTAAGAAAGCATTTAGGAAGCTGGTGGAACAGTGTTTGTTTTAAAATACTGAGTTAGGCTGAATAGCAGGTGTTCAAATCAGGTGTGACGCACTCTAATATAGTCGTCAGTAATATAGTCGTCAGTTGAATTATTTCGTAAAGCAAGTAAAATGGATGGTCAAAAGCAAGTATTTAAAGATTGGATTTGAAAGCATGAAGGCACTACTTCTGAATGCTGAGTGGGCACCAAAGGCTGGTTATATTCCAGATGAGCGAGAAAAGGAAAGCCACAAAGTAAAGTATGCATCAATGGTTTGGAAAAACCCTACTATCGATTTAACAGAGATACCAAATCCTGAAATCGAGCCAGATGAAGTCCGAATACAAGTTGAGGCTGTTGGCATATGTGGTTCTGATATGCACATGTACGAATCAGATTCTGATGGTTATATGCTTTACCCTAGTCTTTTGAAAGCTCCAAATATTTTGGGACATGAATTTGCGGGTAAGGTAGTTGAAGTAGGCAGTCGTGTCAAAAATTTACAACTGGGTGATTTGGTAGCAGTTGAAGAAATCCAATGGTGTGGTGAGTGCATTGCTTGTCGCCGAGGTTTTTTTAACCACTGTGATGATATCGAAGAGTTAGGCATTACCACACCAGGGGCAATGGCTGAGTACATTGCGGTAAAAGCAAAGTACTGCTGGAAACTTGACGAGTTAGTCAACAAGTTTGGCGAAGAAGAAGCACTCTTGATGGGGGCGCTAGTCGAGCCTACAGGTGTAGCGTATCAGGGTATGTTTAACCGTTTAACGACGTGGAAGCCTGGTAATAATGTGGTGGTCTTTGGTGCAGGACCGATAGGTCTGGCAGCTACAGCTTTGGCTGCTGCTGGTGGTGCTGGGGAGATCATTGTCTTTGATCCCTCTGATAGTCGCAGGAAAATGGCTGAAACGCTTGGCGCATCGAAAGCATTAAGCCCAATAGGAACTGATTTAGATGAAGCGGTCATGGAACTGACTTTGGGGCGTGGTACGGATTGGGTTGTTGAATGTTCGGGTGTTGCGGATAAAACGATCCAACTCTTAGAGAAGTCTTTAGCTGTTAACGCATCTATTATTGATATTGGTATGGGTGCGAAGCGACCTGTACTACCAACCGTTGCTTACAAAACTAAAGGTGTACAGTTGGCAGGGTCACTAGGACATGTTGGTTCTGGAACTTTTCAGAACGTTATTCGCTTGATGGCAGCAGGGCGGATAGATATGCGGAAAATGATTAGTGATAGATTGCCACTTGATGATGCCATTGCAGCCTTTAAACGTTTAGAAAGTCGTGAAGATGCAAAGATTATTTTGCATCCACATAAGTAATAAGTAAGGGATAGCTCATGCTTGAGATTGAATTTATTGGACACGCTTGTTTTCGGATTTGGGAAGACGGTAAGCCAACCATTATGACTGACCCATACACCCACAGTGACTTGGGTATGGAAGATGATGGTGTGACCTTTGAAGCTGATACGGTCATCATTAGCTCTGCCATAGATTTATCGCACAATAACTATGCGCTTGCAGGACCGAATGCAACTGTTATCAATGCTTTGGATGTAGCGGTTGGTAAGACAGAAGCGATTATTAACAATGAACCAGTCATAGGCATTCCTGTGACTGAAAATCCTGAACACCCAACAGGACCTGATGATAATGGTATGTATGCTTTTAAAGCTGGAGGGCTTTGGTTTGCCCATGTTGGCGATGTTGGTCACGGCATGAGTGAAGAAGAACTGGCACCTTGGGTCGATCACTGTGATGTATTGCTAGCGATTACGGGAGAAGTCTTTAGTTTGACTTTAGAAGAACTTGATCCAATGATTGATTTTTTAAAACCGAAGTATGTTTTTCCGATGCATTATCGCATTCCGCCTGGTGGTGAGAAAATGTTGCCTGTGAGTCACTTTTTGAATCGTCGTGCCGAAGACCCTGTGCTGGTAGTGAACGATACTAAGGTTGCTTTACCCTTAGCACAAGTGAAAGCAGGTCACCCCACAATAGTTGTGTTGCGACCTGCTGGTTGGGAACTTGCTCAGGAGCAAGTTGTTTACGGTTACTAGACTTGTTCTAAAATAAAAACTGGTGCATGATTACTGTTTTTGTTCCAACCCTCACCTCTAACGCCTCTCCCAAGCTTGGGAGAAGAGAACTGTAAAATTAACCAAAATTTCTGGCAGGGGGGGTGAGGGTGAAGTCTTAAAAGTTATTTCAGAACAGCTCTACTGATTGACTGGAGTGCCTAGCTTTTTTTTGGCTTACATAGGTTGCCAGTTGATGTTCACTGATTTTAGATAGTGAGACAGTTCCTCTTCATTGACAAAGGCACCGATACGCTTTGATTGGATGACACCTGAAGGATCAATAATAAAGGTTGTTGGTAAACCAAAAGCTCGGTAGCTACGAAATACTGTTTCGGTATCGTGAATATCGTAAGGTAGTACGCTGTGTTGGTCTATAGTCGCTTCGATTAAAGTATTCATGTGGATGCCAAGACTGTCTAAGAATTCTTTGGTTTCCTCGGTGTTACTTTTAAGAGAAACCAGTATGAAGTGAGCATTGGTTGAGCCACTTAAGCCTACATAGCGACCATTGATTTCTCGGTCAGCTTTTTGCAGGATAGGTAGTTCTTCGATGCATGGTGGACAGTTGATGCCCCAGAAATTCAAAATAACAGGGCTGCCACGTAGACTGGCAAGCTGTACAGTTTGACCTTCAATGTTGAGAAGTCTAAAGTCTGAGGCGATATTGCCAACTTGAAAACCTTCTCTGCGGTTTGCCTGAACTTGTTGTTGTGCCTGCTGGGCTTGTTGGGCTTGTTGTTGTACTGGCTGAGACTGGGCTGGCTGAGACTGGGCTGGCTGAGATTGGGCTGGCTGAGACTGGGCTGGCTTACGCTGAAAAATATTTTGTAAGCCTTTTGGTAAGAATGATTTACCTGTGCCTGAGGTAGCGCCTGAATGCGTGACATCAGTACCTACTTGAGAGACTTGAGTCTCTGTAGTTGGTAATGTGGTTGGTAAGACGGGTTCTAATACAGGGGTGACGAGTTGCTCTGAATTTTCTTCTTGTGCAAGTGCGATAGTTAAAGCACTTGATAGGGCAACGCACAGCAAAATAAATAGAGCGATAATTAAAGATACTGAAACTCTTTTTAAATAAGACATACCTAACTTCTCCGTTATGAAACTAGCTGTTTAATATTTAGCAACACAGCTTTTAAGATTCATCCTTTACAGGGTATTAAACCATAGATTGATGACTTTGCTAAGGAATTTTCACATAGTTATGTAGGTGAGAGATGAGAATTAGGCTCGAGCTCTCATAATCCCCCAACTACATTTCTTTTGCCCCACAGCACTCCAAACAAATAAAAAGCCCAAAAGGCTAAGGCACAAGCAAAAAATAATATCTATAAAACCTCTAAATTGCACACGAATAACATTTATGAGCTTAAACAGATTGCAAGGGGCAAGACTAAATCAAGCTATTAAAGCTATCAATCTGATTTTGTTGAACTGCCTAGTACAGCGACAACTGATAATCGAAGGGTATGTTTTATAGGGTAAAACGTTAAAAGCTTATGGGTACAACAATTTAAAGCTCAGCTAAAAAAGCAACCATCACATTTTCACTTGTTAAAGCACTAGTCTGTTATGTATCTAGATTAGGAGGTATCTAGATTAATAGAACATCAAGAGATTGGGCAAAACGGTATCCTAAAGCATGTTAAAGTTTCACAGTTGAGAAGAGCGATGCCCTGAAATACCCACTAACCCACCTTTATTAAAGGGCTGACGGTTTTGTTGGGCTATTTTGTTGGGTCGTGTTTTTGCTTGAACCATAAAACAGCTTAATAAGATGTT
>CALGZD010000104.1 GCA_937934635.1 uncultured Deinococcales bacterium | reverse complement strand
GCCCGTTGACACTCTCAAATACCCGTGTTACACTCCATTTCTGCTTAAGAAGCAGGGCGACGCGGGATGGAGCAGTCTGGTAGCTCGTCGGGCTCATAACCCGAAGGTCATAGGTTCAAATCCTGTTCCCGCAACCAAAATTTGAAGACTTTATTGTCTCGGACTTCGTAGCTACAAACTACGAAGTCTTTTTTATGTTAAAAACAAGAAATAACTAAACAAAGGAAGTACATACTATGTCTGATAATTCATCAGGGATCACCTCACAAGAAGTAAAGCAAGCAAAAGTACAACAAGCAGAAGAAAATAATCAAGACTCATCATTATCTGAAAACACAAATTCAGAAACAACTACTTTAGAATCTAATACAGAATCCACTACTTTAGAATCCACTACTTTAGAATCTACAATGCAAAAGCTCAGTGAGCTAGCAGCAAACACCCAAGAAGATATTGATATCGATAGCTATACGGGTCCTGTTGGAGATGGCATTAGTTTAGATGATGATTTAGAAGAGTTGGATGAGGGTATCGAAACGGAATTACCTGAAGCTTTAAGTCTCATGGATGTGCAAGATAATCAGGCGGGCTCGAGCCATGCAGGTTTTGTCGCCATAGTTGGTAAACCGAATGTAGGCAAATCAACACTACTAAACACCATGCTAGGTGTAAAAGTTGCCCCAATCAGCTCAAAACCACAAACAACTCGCCGTGGTGTTCGTGGTATCTACACAGATCATGAAGAAAATCGGCAACTTATCTTCGTAGATACCCCAGGTTTACACCGTTCACGTGATGGTCTTGGCAGTTACATGAACCGAGAAATTCGTCATGCAGTCATTGATGTTGACACAATCCTCTGGGTTGTAGATTTGCGCCGACCACCTGTGGCTGAAGATAAAGACGTAGCACGACTCATCAACGACACCATCGAAGACCATTCTAGAGAAGATAATAAAGAAATCCCTGTCTATTTAGTGGGCAATAAACTAGATGCTGCAAAATATCCAGAAGAAGCTGTTGACTACTATCGTGACTTGTGTAAACACATAAGCCAAGTCCGCTTAGTCAGTGCTAAACACAATCCAAATGCTGTCTATGCACTACGTGATGAACTCTTAGACACACTGCCAGAAAATCCATACTTTTTCCCTGACAACATACGCTCAGACCAAAGTCGTGAACACTGGGCCTCTGAAATCATTCGTGAAAGCTGTATGGTTCACTTACGCCAAGAATTGCCTTATAGCATCGCTGTTAATGTTGTGGAGTGGCGAGAGTCTACGAAGAAAAAGCCTTTATACATGCTTGCGGAAATCTGGGTTGAGCAAACAAGTCACCGCATGATGATTATTGGTAAGGGTGGCAAAATGATTCGAGAAATCGGTAAAACTGCTCGTAAACAACTTGAAGTCTTTTTAAGTGAGCAAGTGTACTTAGACTTAGAAATTATTCTTCGTGCAGACTGGCGTGACGATGTCACTGCATTGCGTGAGCTTGGATATGAGTAAGGCTGAGCAAACTCAGTTTGTAGTTTTCGATTTAGCAACTCATTAGTAATTATTAGAACACTGTATAGCTTTGTCAAATCCTCCCCGACCCTCCTTTTCCAAAGGAGGGAGATAAACCTTTAACTTTGGCAACAACAAATTTATAAACCTATAAATCTATGTCTGATACAAGCAAAACATTATCTGAAACAAAGGTTGTTACAACAGCAGATGGTAGCAACAGTTTATTTAGTGACACTTACGACCAAACATTCCACTCGGACAAAGGTGCTGTAGCAGAATCAAAACATGTCTTTCTAAATGCCAGTGGTATAGTTGATTTAGTTGCTCAGCAAGAACACAAGCAACTCAATATTTTAGAAGTTGGTTTTGGAACAGGTCTAAATTTCTTTTTAACTTCAGACCTCTTTATTGCTAAAGATATTTCTTTGCACTACACAGCTTTTGAACATAGCCTATTAACAAGCGATGTCATAGCATCTTTAAACTATGACAAACATCTTGAGCATTTAAACTTATATAACCAGTTTTTAGACTTTAGGAAAAACTTTAAAGAAGAAACGTCAACATTTGAATTTCGTTTTGAGAATATCCAGCTAACAATTCTCTTAGGTGATGCACTCGAACAAAGCGTAGCTGATGCTTATTTTCATGCCGTTTACCAAGATGCCTTTTCCCCAGAAGCTAATCCTGAACTATGGTCGGAAGATTTTTTTAAGCGTTTACAAAAAAGCATGTTGCCAGAAGCCAAGTTAACAACCTACAGCGTTAAAGGTGACATAAGACGTAGATTACAAGGCTTAAATTTTGAAGTCACAAAGCAACCTGGACCACCGAATGGTAAACGAGAGATGCTTATGGCACAAAAAAGAAGCTCCTAAACTATAAGGAGCTTCTACAACTTATCAACACTTAACTTCTTATACCGTGTCCGAAACTATATCTATTGCAGTTCCACGATTCAAATCGGCGAGCTTCGTAACGAGTAAGAATTAACTCACTTAGTGTGTACAGTTGTTACGTGGAAACGCTACTAATAAACAAATGAGTTAGGGCTATCATTTGCTCAACCATATTCTGTATCTAATAATCTGTGAGTTACCTAGATATCTCTATAAAAATGACACCAGACTAAACTACGGATATAAACGGAATTGGTATAAAGCTCAAAAATAGTTAAACTTATTTTTGACTCAGCACGTAAATAACCAATGCGATATATAAAGCTCTTCCACGATTAACTGACCTAAGTCAGTTAATCGGCGAGCTTCGTAACGAGTAGGAACAAACTCATTTAGCATGGGTCAATATTACGTGGAACTGCTTATATTTTTAAATTTCAAATAGTGTGTGGCAAAAAATAAGAGTTGATTCTGTATTGAACCAACTCAAAGTCTGATGTGTGTTTTATGTTTATGTGAATTTAGGAATAATTTCTGTCCAGACGCCAAACAAGCCAATCCCAACAAGCAAGATGCCTGAAATACGAGTAAGTGTTTTATAGTTCTTTGTCATCCAACCTAATGAACGTTTTTGAATAGGTCCAGCTAAGATAGGCAGCAGTACGAGCGGCCAACCAAAACCAAGTCCAAAAAATAGAAAATAGAGTAGACCATCTGCTAATGCAGTCACACTACCTGCGCCAAGTACAAAGGCAGTCAAAATGATTGGACCTGTACAGGGGAGTGTCATGGGACCGAGCATGAGACCGTAGATATAGGCTGAGGCAAACGGGTTTTTGAAAATAGGGGATTGCATATTACCTAAGTTGTTAAAAGGGTTGTAGCCAAAAAGCATCATGATGCCAAGAGCAATAACAACAAGGTAAATGAGTGGAAGTAACCACGGTAATAGTGCACCAAAAGATTGGTTAAGTAAGAAAATAAGTAAACCCATCAGAGTCATGAGCGTGAGAACGCCAGCTAAAACGAATAGACCTAGCCATGGTGTGGCATTGCGGGAGCGTTCGTTGTTTGCATTGCCTGCTAGAAAAGCAATCAGCCCAGGGTAGAGAGGCAACAGACATACATTGGTTAGAATTGCACCGTTGCCGAGAATAAATGCTTGTAGATATTGCCCCATCAGGTATCAGTCTCCATGTATCGGTCTCCTTATAGAGTTAAAAATCAGAGTTAAAAATCAAAAATTAACCAGTAACCAAATAGGGTATATCTCATGATATAAGCTATGTTCAGGAATGGTTACTGGTTTTGAGGAAGTAATTAAAGTGAGTTGTCTAAATTAGATTAGTTTGATTGCTCCATCATCATCATCGCTGATGCGTGAGCTTCTGCCAATTCGTCATAGATTTGTTGTGCTGATTCCATGCCAGTTTTTACTTCGGTCATTTCGCCATTGCTCTTGATGATGAAGTGTGGGGTTGAAGGTGGGTTGAGTGCGCTGCGACCATAAGTT
>CALGZD010000103.1 GCA_937934635.1 uncultured Deinococcales bacterium | reverse complement strand
AGCTCGAGCCCATACGCAGCAACACTTGATTGTTTTGCAAATTCTGTAGGCGTCATAAAGTCTAGCAATACTAGCCTAAATCATTCATAAAAACATAGGTCCTGTTATTCTCAAGCATAAAAAAAGAGGCATCAAATGATGCCTCTAAATTTGTATCTCTTGAAAATCTATCTTTAAGCAGCAACCGCCTCTTGCTCGGCTTCTTTCTCTGCTAACATCTTCTCTGCCATCATCGCTGCGCGTGTTCCTGCACCTACGCTAGTGCTTAACTGACGATAAATCTCATCACTAACGTCACCAGCAGCAAAAATTCCCTCTACATTGGTATAGATTTCATCTTTTACCGCAACATAGCCAGTTTCACCAAGTTCAACTACACCATCTAGGTAATCCGTGTTTGGAATATGACCAATGAAGATAAACACACCGTCCGTATTAAAAACAGCTTCTTCGCCAGTTTCGGTATTCTTGGTCTTAACACCAGTGACGAGACCATCATCACCAAGCACTTCTTCAACTGTTGTATTCCACATCCAGTGCATTTTTGGATTGGCAAAAGCACGCTCTTGGGCAGCTTTGTTGGCACGTAGTTCATCACGACGGTGAATCACAGTTACTTTATCTGCAAACTTCGTCAGGAACAAGCCTTCTTCAACAGCAGCGTCGCCACCACCAACGACAACAACTTCTTTGCCACGGTAGAAAAAGCCATCACACGTTGCACAGGTAGACACCCCACGACCATAGAAGGTATCTTCGCCAGGTACGTCTAAACGACGTGGATTTGCACCTGTTGCAATAATCACAGCTTTTGCTGTGTAGTCAGTTTTGCCAGTATTCACAGTGAAGGCTTCACCATTTTTAGCAAGACCTTTGACCTCGTCCATGACAATGCTTACACCAAACTTTTCAGCTTGTTTGACCATGCGCTCCGAAAGTTCTGGACCTGTGATTCCATCAGGAAAACCAGGATAATTTTCAACTTCGTCTGTCTGGGCAATTTGCCCACCAGGTAAAGCTCTCTCAACGATTACGGTTTCTAATTGTCCTCTACCTGCGTAGATTCCTGCGGTCAAGCCTGCTGGACCTCCGCCGATAATAAGTACATCTACAGATTTTGCTTCTTTTGACATAACATTCACTCCTTAAATTCAGACAGAAGGATTGAGATACTAACTTCTGTACGTGCTGACTGCCAACTACCATTAGTAGCCTTTTTACACGCAAACAAAAGCGTTATAATAGATTTAGATTAGCACTTTAGATGATTGCTGTCATGTATTTTTAGATACCCCACACGACCATTTAATTTTTTTATCACCACCTAATCAAAAAATATATCTAAGGCTCTTGCTATGTTCTACCTAGTTCTATCTAGTTATATCGATTTATATCGAGTCCGAAAATATCGTTCATTAAGTAAGCAGCTAGAAGCGTCAGGTGCTCAACCACATTCCGCTTCGCAGTTAAAGGCTATAGTTAGATTTTTAAATCAGAACAGCTTATGAACTAATGAATCAAGCGGAATTGGTATTACGTATTATAGTTACTTATACGCTTGCTTTAGACACGCAGGCATAACAGACAAGCAGACATAACAAACAAGCATATCAAGAGAAATAAGAGGCATTTTATGAATCCGATTTTAGACCAAAGCTTTCAAATTCCCTTTTCAACAATCAAAGCTGAGCATGTAGAACCAGGCATTCGTGAGGCGCTTAAGGTGGCAGAAGAAAGGCTCGAGCTCATCAGCACCTCAAGCGAGCCACCAACTTACGACAACACTATCCAAGAATTAGACAACCTAGAACGTGACTTAGGCTATCCTATAACCGTGGCATATCACCTCATGTCTGTTAAAAACAGTCCTGAACTGCGTGAAGGTTTCGAAGCAGTTCAACCCGACTTTACTGCTTTTAGCGCAAGACTACCTCTGAATGAAAAACTCTGGAACCGTGTCAAAGCTTTTGGTGAAACAGATGAAGCAAAACAGCTCACAGGCATCAAAAAGCGTCATTTAGAAAAAACCATGCAGGATTTTATCCATGCTGGTGCAGATTTGCCTGCTGATAAAAAACAACGTGCCGAAGAAATCAGCGTAGAACTTTCTAAGCTCTATACAAATTTCTCAAATAATGTGCTTGATGCCACCAACGAATTTGAGCACATCATCACCGATCTAAACGAGCTATCAGGCTTACCTGAATCAACCATTGCCCAAGCCAAGGCAGATGCTGAATCTAAAGATAAAGAAGGCTACCGCTTTACCCTACAGGTTCCTTCTTTCTTACCTGTTATGAAGTACAGCGACAACCGAGACTTTCGCAAACTCATGCACCAAGCCTATAACAACCGTGCTAGCTCAGGTGATAAAGATAATGCCGAAAACATCACGGCTATTTTGAAACTGCGTAGAGAACTAGCAGAACTACATGGCTACAAAGACTATGCCGATTATCGTTTAACCAAAAGCATGGTCAAAAATGGCACAACAGCTTATAACTTTGTTAAAGACTTAGCTACCCGCACGCAAGACTATTTTGCAAAAGACATCAAAGCTATCGAAAGCTACGCCAAAGAATTAGGCATCGAAGACTTTGAAACGTGGGACATCAGCTACATATCTGAAAAACTACGTGCGGACAAATTTGCTTTTGACGATGAAGCGCTGCGCCCCTACTTCCCTGTTGACCAAGTGTTGACAGGCATGTTCGAACTTGCCACAACTCTGTTTGGAATAACGATTGCTAAGCAAGAAAATGCCGAAGTCTGGCACGAAAGCGTTGAATACTTCGACATCAACGACGAAGACGGTACTTATCTAGGCTCTTTTTATACTGACTTTTTCCCTAGAGAAGAAAAACGTGGTGGCGCATGGATGAACTTCTTCTATACAGGTGGTCCGCAAGAAGACGGTGCGTTTAAACCACACTTAGCCCTAAATTGCGCTAACTTTAGCCCACCGCAAGATGGTAAACCTGCCCTGCTCACTCACAATGAAGTGGAAACAACCTTTCACGAATTTGGGCATTTGCTACACCACATGCTCTCTAAAGTCTCCATTCCTGGGCGCAGTGGTGTCAATGTACCTTGGGATTTTGTCGAGCTGCCTTCACAAATTATGGAAAACTGGTGCTGGGAACCAGAAGCACTCAAGACCTTTGCCAAACACTACGAAACTGGCGAAAGCATCCCTGATGAGCTTATCGACAAAATGAAAGCTGCTAGAACCTTTATGGGTGCAAATGCACAAATGCGCCAGCTCTCTTTTGGCACTGTTGACCTTGCTTTACACATCGACTTTGACCCTAACGGCGACGAGCAAGCCATTGCTTATGGTCAAAAGCTGATGGAACGTTTTGTGATGAAACCACACTTCTCGCAAAATAACTTCCTCAATGGCTTTAACCACGTCTTTGCTGGTGATGGTTATGCAGCGGGCTACTACTCTTACAAATGGTCAGAAGTTTTGGATGCGGACGCCTTTAGTCGCTTCCAAAAAGAGGGGGTTATGAATCCTGAGGTTGGTCGTGACTTTGTGAAGTGCATCCTTTCTCAAGGTGATAGTAAAGACGCTGAAGAGTTGTACCGTGACTTTATGGGTCGTGACCCTGACCCTGAAGCCTTGCTGAAAAGAAATCTAGGAGCTTAAATGCAAGCTGCCCTGCGCTCGAGCCTACCCGCTGAATCCAAATGGAAGTCTACTGCCCTCTTCCCTAGCCCAAAAGCTTGGGAAGCAATGCATGATGAGCTAAAAAGCGATTTAGACAACATCTCTGGATATCACGGGACGCTGAACACGGCTGAGGGGATTG
>CALGZD010000102.1 GCA_937934635.1 uncultured Deinococcales bacterium | reverse complement strand
AATGGCTTATCAATTTCTCTTGCAATCGCATCTCTGTCACCGTGAATCACAGAAACTTTTTCATCCACTGCTTGGACTCTGGCTTCTTCAGCTTTTTCTAGTTTTGCAAGGACTGGCTTAAGATCTTCAAGTTCGGTTTTTAAGTTCCCAAGTTGCCCTTCAAGGTCTTCTTGTACGCTGAGGAGTGGGAAAGTGTCTTGCTCGAGCTCTTGGTAGCGATTTGCTAATTGAATTTCTTGGTTTTGGTATTGAGAGGCTTCTTTGCTACTTTCTGCCATAAGTGCAGCGTCTGCAGCAGCTTTACGTCTTTCTTCTAGCGAGTCTAGTTCAAGTTGGTTTGCATCTGCCCGACGACGCACATCGTCGAACTTAGCTTGAACAGCTTCAACATGCTGTTCTAAACTTGCCTTCTTATTTGTTGCTTCTACTAATTCTTCTGGTGTTTCCTTACGCTCTTTTGCTAGAACATCAAGTTCTAAGTCGCGGGCCTGAACTTTACTTAACTTCTCAAGCATGGTACCTCCGAAAGGTCAGACGTTTACCGAAGATGTTCAGATTCTAGTATCTGAAAAAATTCAGCAGATTAGTCACACTTCTCTATAAAATTCACTTGTGTAGCAAAAAAAATCCACTTCTGCCGTTTCGGCATGAAGTGGGAGTATTAATATTGAGTATAAAAATGTTTTTTCTTAACCACACTATGTTGAGTGTAACACGTTTTTAATGGTCGTAAAGTCCAAAATGTCTTTAATACATTGTTTATGTGTATTTATCTTATGATATATCATAAAACGTAAACGATATTCTATAGTTTTAGAAATGATAATGGTGTTTTTGTAAAGATTTTTTGTTGTTTTTTGCTATTTTCTAAGTGAGGCGAGTAATGCTTTAGTAGTTTTTGTTGCACTTTGGTTTTTCTGTTTTCAGAAAATTAATGGATAGTTTAATGACTGGGATGATTTTTGTAATTGCTTCTTGAATAGCGGGGGGTGTGGGTTAGATATGTGTTAGGCATGTGTTTAGGTATGGCGCTCGAGCCAACCCGTCATATCCTGCAAAACTTGTTCAACATCATAGTCATTCACAAGTTCATGATAAGACTCAGGGTATAACTTTAGTTCTTTATCAACACAACTAACAGTTTCAAATAGCTCTTTACTACCTTCACAGTCAGCAATAGCATCTGCTTCTCCATGCATAATCAAAGTAGGCAAGCTAAGTTGTGGGGCTTTGGCTAAGATTTCAGGACCAATGCCTAAGAGCGCATTGCCCATAGCCGCTTTCACTTTGCCCGAATAAATCAAAGGGTCTTCGATATAAGCCTTAACTTCATCAGGATTGCGAGAAATTGCTGTAGCATCCACTGCTTGGGTTGCTAAATTTGGTGCAATCTTTGCAACAAGCTTTGCCACACTAACTAATAGCGGAGATACTGGCGCAGCATTGCGTAAGTAAGGTGCGCTTAGGACTAAGCCTTTTAGCTGAGGTTGATGTTCTAGTGCATAGTCTAGTACATAGCTAATCGCAACTGCCCCACCCATGCTATGCCCAAACAGGAAACACGGTAAATCTGGATAGTCTGTTTGTGCTAAATCAATAAGCTGAGCAAGCTCAGGTTGATAGTCAGCAATATGTTTAATTTGCGCTTTAGGACCAGCACTTAAGCCGTGACCACGATAATCAAGTGCATAAACGATGTAGCCGTTGCTTGTTAAATGTTCTGCAACATGGTCATAGCGAAGCGAATGTTCACCAAAGCCATGAGATATGACAACAATAGCTTTCGCTTTGGTTGTTGCATCCCACCTGTGCCAGACAATCTTTAGATTATCTGAGGTTAAAAAGTTTTCTGTGATAGTTGGTTGGTAGGGCATAAGGTTTACCTAATCTTTTGAGGAATCCCTTCTAACTCCCCTTTTCTAAAGGGGAGAACCAAAAAAGCTAAAAAACCTCCCCCTTTTTTAAAGGGGGACTGAGGGGGATTCTGCTTTTATAGCTTATCAAAAATACTATGTACTTCTTCACCACGAATACGCCCAACATGATTGGTCGGCGCTAAGGCTTCAGTGTACATAAACTCTGGCATATCATCGTCTTTAGCAGTAAAGCCTGCTAAGACATTGAATTCTTTTTCCATGCGTAATGCTTCACGACCAAGTTCATAGAAGAACTCTGGTTTTAGGTCAGTGTTGTGAGCGTCATTCATAGCACCTACTACAAAGTCCAAATTATCCATAGTAACAGCGCCACCGAAGATGCAAAGACCAAGTGAATCACAAGCTGCCATAGAAACTTGTTTTTCGATAGACTCTTTCATGATGTCTTCAACAGACATATCTTTAGTCTGTAGGCGAGGCAAGTTGCCAGCTGTGTGATCTGCACCCATCGCTGTTGTCATCATGCTAACGCCAGTACCTTCGATGGTTCTTGGATCGTACGCACTAATTGCTTGACGCTTGATAACAGGCAGACGCGTTACGCCATGGTGTTCGCCAGCAGTTGCAGTGCCTTGTGCCCAGATTTTACCGTTTTCTGTGCCATCACGGATTTCACGTAGTGCTTCTATCATGAAGTCAGTATCGCCGAACTCAGCTAAACCAGCTTCCATAAGTACAGCTAGCATTGCACCAGTTTCAATGGTGTCGATGCCAAGGTCATTGGCAATAAAGTTCATAGCAGCAAGGTCATCAGGGTCATTAAGACCACAGTTTGTGCCTAGCAAGCCTAGTGTTTCGTATTCGACAGGGGAGACAATCTCGTTACCGTCTGCATCTACATAGACATTACTACACTGAATCATGCACCCTGGCATACAAGCGTGTTGCTGCTTACCACCACGTTCGATGTTTCTATCTGCGATGAAGTTACCACCCATTTGAAAGACTTCGCCTTTGTCAGTATCTGCTTGTTGACCTACGCTGAAGTTATTAACTGGTAGACCACCTACACGGTTTTGGTAGTCAGCCATACCCATCGTGCCGATTGGGCGGTAGAACTTTTGTACAAGTTCATCTTCGTTGAGCATTTGTGCATAGCTCTTTACATTTTGTAGGGTTTTCTTAGGGTCGTGTAAGTTTGGCATTTTGTCTAAATCAGCAACGATAGCCTTAACTTTTTTAGAACCCATGACAGCGCCAACACCACCACGTGCAGCGATTCGCACAGGACGGCGGTCATTGTCGCTAAAAGATACGCCAGCGAGTAGACCTTGATATTCGCCAACAGGACCAAGTAGGGCTAGTGAAACTTTTTTGCCGTATTTTTCGTGTAGCATCTCTGCTGCTTCAAAGTTGCCTTTACCTAAGTATGGACTAGCATCATCAAAGCTAATTTCGCCACCTTTTTTGAGGTGGATAATCACCCAATCATCTGATTGACCGTGTAAGGTTACGCCTGAGTAGTTAAGCTGACCTAAACCATAGCTAAAAGTACCACCACCATTGGCTTCTTTGATGCCACCAGTTAAGGGGCTTTTGCAGCCAACACTGGTGCGGTTCGCATTTGACCAAGTTGTGCCACCAAAAGGACCTGCTGAAAAGATGAGTGGGTTTTTAGGACCGAGCGGGTCTACGGTTGCTGCATTTTCTTCTAAAAGAATTTTTGCGATGCGGTAACGACCTGCACGGATGCTATCTTCACCTGAAAATTCGGTTTTTTTGACAGATTTATCGTTCAAATTGATATCTATATAGTGACGCATAAGGCGTTACCTCCAAAAACTTATGGTTATTACCATAAGCATAGCAAATTTCATGTATAGATGTTTTGGACAATAGCCAGTATTTTAGTAGGGTGGGCTATCTACCCACCATCTTTGAAAATAGATGAAAAACGCTCCGTAATATGCTTATTTAGACATTTCTCGTTGGCGCATAGGCATAGTGTCGATTTGGTCGAAAAATTCCCATGCATCTAAAACTTCGTTTGAGCGTCTTTTGACCGTGCCATCTTTACCGATGAGGATGACTGTGAATCCAGTATCAACTACAGTATGGACAGAGTAGTAAGTATGAAGGTGAGTGGTTTCTTCTGCATCCAATTGGAATCTTTGCGTTTTGACGATTTCATCTGCTTCTTTTGTGAAGCTGTAAGCATAGCTTGCATTAGGGAAGATACTAATGATTTCAAGTTGTCTGTCTTCTAGCTCAAAAGGGAAGTCTTGCAAACTTTGAAGTTGTGCAAGGTAGTGTTCATCTTCTGCTGAGTTACTCACCTTACGCATGAGCAAGCTCTAATTTAACTTTTTGTAACTCAGCAAAAGACGCCTGAATAGCTTTGACATAGAGCTTAGTCTTCAATGCGAAAT
>CALGZD010000101.1 GCA_937934635.1 uncultured Deinococcales bacterium | reverse complement strand
CCTTTTTTCCATCTGAGAAGCGCTTCAAAACCCACCAAACTACAATTGTGGGCTTGTACAATTGGTTGATAAAACAATTTGAATTCCGACTTTTCAATTGCTTGTATAAGATCATTTTCCAAATTGAGATTACGCAACGTTTTCACTGTTTTTTGTGAAGAATAGATACTAAAACCTAAAGCTTGATGTTTTGCTTCATACATAGCAATATCCGCATGTCGCATCAACTCGCCAATATCTAGTTTGTCTACTTTTTCTCCCCTAACATCACTAGTAGAATTTGATGTAACAATACCAATGCTGAGATGTGTATGTAGAATATGTCCTTGTAGGCTAAATGGGCTTCTAAAAGCAATCAGAATATCTTCAGCTAACTGCTTTGCTTTAGTAAGATCGTTACCACTTATTAAAATGGCAAATTCATCTGCTCCAAGCCTTGCTACGGTATCGCTATCAGTAACAACATTTAGCAAACGCTTAGAGACTTGGATTAACAAGTCATCTGCTAAGTTATGCCCTAGTAAGTCGTTAACCTGTTTGAAGCGGTCTAAATCTAAAGTCAATAGGCTTAAAGGTACTCCCTCTTCTAACAAAAGCTTGGCATATTGCATAAAGCTGTATCGGTTGTATAGATTCGTAAGTTTATCAAAGAAAATCATTTCTTCAATAAGTTTGTTTTGTTCACGTTGCGCACTAATGTCCTGAATAACCAAAACACGTCCACGTTGTCGGGAAGCAGTGCTAAAGTTTGAAACACGAATGTTGAAATGCCTGTTAGCTCGAGCCAACTCGATACTATAAGCATCACCCCCTTCACACTTCACTTTCTCAGGAAACTGCTTTAAGACTTCAATACCCTCATCAGTTTTACTAAGCTGTTCTTTGAGGTGGTATCTTATTTTGTTTTGTAATTCAACATGAATTTGTGCAAACTCTCCAGCACCATATTCTGAATTAAAGCCTATGGACTCACTAGCTATAGTTTGTTCAAATCCTTCTTGTATTACTGGCAATAACTTTGTTGATAAGGGAAACAATTTATCAATATGTTTACCAACAAACCCCTCTTTAACACGGGGTTCAGCTTTAAAGTCTTGAGCCTTAAAGTCTTGAGCTTTAAAGTCTTGAGCTTTAAAATCTTTAAACATGTAAACAGCACGTTGATTTAAATCAACGATATTATCCTTTTCACCTATAACTACAACAGCATCTTGCATGAGCTCGAGCACAGCCTCTCGCGCTGTAGACGTTATACTGTGAGTACTACTTTGGCTACTAATACTGTAGCTACTATTAAAAAACAATCCCCACATAATTAAGATGGTTGAAACAAAAAAACCTATCGGTGATAAATCTAAATAGCGTTGATTGCCAAAAAGGTAGAATGCTTTAAAGAAAAAAGGAATCGTAGAGCAAAAAGCCAAAAACAAAATAGCTCGTCTTTGGTGTGCAGGATTGAAGAACAAACTTAGTGACAAATGGATAAAGGCAATAGCAAAAAGCAAATAAGAATACGCCATCTGAATCCAAAACCACATAGCGTATGAAACACTAAGCAGTTCAACACCCAAACCTGTAGTAACAAAATCTATCTTTGACCAAATAAAACCATGAAACTCATTTGTTGCAACGAGCACAATAGTAATACTGGGAATAACACTCAGCAACAAAAGCTTTCTAAGTGAAATCCATTTATCAAAATTTGTATAAGAAAGAGAAAAAACCAGCCACACAATAGGCACAACTACAATAGACACATATTGAACTTTAGCAACCAAAATTTTTGCAGCGTAGCTGGGCAATACAATCTCTAAGCCATAACAAAAGCACCAAATCGCCTGAAGTAAGGCAAAGGCTGCAAAATAGCGAAAGCCTGATATATCTTTTTTGTTAAATGCATAGATGCTCAGTACAATACTGATCAGTGCAATAGAAATGTACGAAATGCCCCAAGCCACTGAAGTAAAGCCCCCTTGAATGTGACCCCTAGATTTTTTTTATAAACATGTAAACAAGATTCTTTTTGTAAACAAGATTTCTTTTCTAAGGTTTGTTTTCTCCCATAATTTGATATATGTCTCAACTGAGGTACATACCTGAATTACAGTAGGGCAAAAGTGTTAGCATATCGTAAACGTAGGTATATGTGGTATCTGTACTTTTGCTAACTTAGGAATTAACATCTAGCTATCATTAGCTAAAATCCGTTATTTGTTAGCTTAATACGCAGAAAAAAGTTACTGCAACAACTATTTAGGTCCCAACATGTCAAACACAGCACAAAATATTACAAACCTCAAAGAATCAATTGCTACAAGTAGTCAAAAAGCCAGTGATGCACTTAGTAGCTACCTCACCTATACTCCGTGCCACTTATCAACTCGCCTGAGTGAGTTGACAGGAACACAAAGCTATTTAAAACTTGAGAATCTTCAACCAACAGGCGCATTTAAAGTACGAGGTGCATTAACAAAATTACTTCGCTTATCAGATGAAGAACGTGCCAAAGGAATCGTCACTGCTTCAACAGGCAACCACGGCGCTGCTGTGGCATATGGTCTCAAACAACTTGGTGCTACTGCTACAGTCTTTGTACCGAGCGATGCCGACCCAAACAAGGTCGAGAAAATTCAAAAGCTTGGTGCAGAAATTCGCTATGTTGAGGGCGATCCAGTAAAAAGCGAACTGGCTGCCAGACGCCACGCAGAAGAAAATCAATCTACCTACTTAGCACCTTATAACGACATTGATGTTATCTCAGGACAAGGCACAATAGCAGTTGAACTGTTAAAACAGCTAGAAAGCTTAGATTATGTCTTTATCGCCTTAGGTGGTGGCGGACTGACATCTGGCATAAGCACTTACCTAAAACAACACAGCCCCCATACCCAGATTGTGGCTTGCTCCCCTGACAATTCCAAGGTTATGTATGAATCCGTAAAAGCTGGCACACTTTTAGATTTACCTTCAGAAGCTACACTTTCAGATGCGACAGCAGGTGGCATTGAAGCAGGAAGCATCACTTTTCCACTTTGTCAGGCAAATATCGACAGTTTTGTCAATGTAAGCGAAGAAGAAATTGCTCAAAACATCATAGATTGTTTAATCCACGAAAAATTGGTCGTTGAAGGTGCAGCAGCAGTCGCCACTGCTGGTTTTCTGGCATATGCCAAAGAACATGCTGAGACACTCAAAGGCAAAACCACAGCCATTATCATATGAGGTGGTAATATTGGCACTGAAAGTTTACAA
>CALGZD010000100.1 GCA_937934635.1 uncultured Deinococcales bacterium | reverse complement strand
GATTTGCAACAGCATGGCTTTATCTTTAGTGACTTGCGTCTACAGGCACACTCAGATGGTAAGAGTATGCCTTACACAGTTGATTGTAATGTCTTTGCAGCAGATGAATGGGATGCTGAAAGCTTTCAGTTGAAGCGGGTCAGTGGCTTGTACGCTGCTGGTATATGTGCTGAGTGGTATTTGCCTTATGAAATGGCAGCAGCTTCAGGCTTGCGTTTAGCTGATAAGTTTATTGCTGAACGGGTGCGTCCCGCTAAAGGTTGAACATATATCTAAAGAAATAATCTGATATTCAACTCTAGTAGGGACGCACCTTAGAAGTTTTTCAAAAAGGGAAGTTTTTCAAAAAGCGAAAAAACTTCTATTTGCGTTAAATCTCTTTCCAACCTTGGATGGGACGCACCCTTGCTGAACTTAAATAGCTTATTGCTGAACTTTTTTGATGAACCCTTTTTGATGAACCCTTTTTATGAACCCTGCTAGAAAACGACGTATTAAACTCACCATTGAATTTGACGGCACATACTTTCATGGTTGGCAAGTGCAAGCCTTAACAGGCGAACGAACAGTACAAGCTGAACTAGAGAAGGTTTTAGCAGAGTTTCCAGAGGCAAGTAATAACATTCATGGGGCAGGTCGGACGGACGCTGGTGTACATGCGCTAGCGATGGTTGCACACTACAACACCAATGATGCTATTCCAATTGAGAAAATTCCTTTGGCTTTTAATGCAAAACTTCCTAAAGATATCTGTGTTTTGAAAGCAGAAGATGTTGATAACGACTTCGAAGCGCAGTTTAGTTGTCAGTATCGGCGTTATTTATACAAAATGCAGTTGAGTCGAGGTAGATTTAATGGTGGAGCTTTGGACAGACACCGAGTACTTTTTTTGAAGCAGAATCTTGATGTAGAAGCTATGTTTGCTGCTGCGTTGATGTTTGAAGGAAAGAGAGACTTTGCTGCGTTAGCTACGAAAGAAACCAGATCAACGATACGAGAAGTGTATTTGTGTAGGCTCGAGCAAACAGACAATAGCCTCAATTTACACGTTGCTGCCAACGGTTTCCTTCGCAATATGGTTAGAACGATTGTGGGAACACTTATTTATGTGGGTGAGGGGAAAATTGTGCCTGATGAAATTGATGCTTTGTTAGCCTCCAAGGATCGTAGCAAGATGGGTCCAAAAGCCCCTGCACAGGGCTTGTACTTTGCTGAGGCAGGCTATGAGCCCTGGTTAGGCTAGAGTGCCTTTTTATGTAACTTCAAGAGCCTCTGATATACTAGCGTTGTGTTATTTATATATATGGGATGATATAGATAGGGTAGAGGGCTGATTTGGAGGCAAATATGAGTCAGACCCGCCAGTGTTTATTGCTTTTATTGCTATTTTTAATCGCTCAAGTTGTTTTAATCAGTCATAGTCAAGCTAGTAATCAAGCGAATAGTTTTATTGGCACGGGCTTTATAGGCACAATGCCACAGTTTTTTACTGCACCCGCAATTGACGAAAGTGATATGGATTATTACCTTTCTGAGGGAGTAGCACTTGATAGGATTTTGAACTTTGCTTGGAGTAAGGCCGAGACTGGTTACTACAAAGGTGCTGAATTTTACTTCCGCTTAGCAAGTGAGCGTTTTACGAACAGCTATCAGGCGCAAGCATCGCTTGCCACGTTTTTTTATCAAATGGGTAAGATTCCTGCTGCGATAGAGCAGTTTCAATCTGCAAAAACAGTTGCCAGCAATGAAAGTGACAGGCAAAGTGCTAATTACTTTATTGAGCGAATTGCCAGAGAAACTAGGATTGGCAAGGAAGCGGTTGATGCTTATTATTCGGGGATAAAGGCTTATAATTCAGGTGATTACGTGAGTGCTGCGGGGTGGCTCGAGCAAAGTCTAGATGCCACACCAGACTGGGTTGAAGCCCAATATTGGCTAGGAAGAAGCTATTTTGAACTAGGTCAATATTTTGAGGCGGTTGAGAACTTAGGATATGTTGTCAATGTGTTGCCCGCAAATGATGAACGTACGCTTGGTGCAAGCTGGTTAATTAAACAAATGCAACAAAATTAAGCAAAAATAGCTTTATTCAGCATTTTCTAGAGCTTCTTGTTCTTGTAAAACTTCCTGATGTTTAGCAACCGCTTCACGGTGAGCTTTTTTCCCTGAGCGCCCCTGCCCCCTGCGGTCAACTTTATCTACGGCATCAATTGGACCGTACAGTATCAGGCGGTCATTTACTTGGATAATGTTGTCTGCTTTTGGGGTGCCGATATAGGTTCCCGTACCACGTTCTATACCAAGAATTAAGATGCCTTCTTTGGTAATATCGCTTTCTCGCAGATTTTTATTGACAAGCCAATTACCTTCAGAAACAAGTTTTTCAGAGATAACAAAACCACTGCGTAAGTGGAGAAGTGCGCTGTAGTCTTTTACAGTTAGGTTAGTCCAGCGATTTAGGCTCCATGCAATCAGTTTATTGAGACGTCTTTCAAACCAACGGCTGTTGGCTAAAAACCATAAGCTTCCTAAACCCACAATGAGTATGAGGATATTTAGCCACCACACCTCTGAAGCGCTGGTGTCCATAAACGAGACGATTAAGGTTGCTGCAACAGTAGCGATACCAAGATTGCCAAGCAGCATCATAATCATGATGATTCTGCGCCTGACAGGATGGCTAGTAATAGCTTCAGCTTCAAGGGTGGTAAACCCAACGCCACTAAAAGCAGAGCGAGCCTGAAAAATGGAGACTTCTTGGGAAAGTCCAGTTAGAGTCAGTGCCATTGCACCGATTTTAGTGACCAGCGTTGAAAGCCAAACTACTAGGAGTAAAGAGAAAATGGCTAACATTCTTTAGATAGTGTACCTGCTTTGTGAAGGCATTTGTTACATCAACAGTGTTTTTGGCTAGTTTTAACAAGTGAAACTCTAAGGGTGAATAATCTGAATTAGCTATACTGTTCTGTATCCATTTTAGAGTACATACTCTTTGGTATCAGTTGTCGCTGTACTAGCGTCTAAAGATATAAATACCACCCATTAAAATAAGCAAGCTAAGGCTAATGCCTAAAATTTGAGGTAGACGACTAGGTGGCTTTTTTGCCTGTGCTTCTGGATTATCTTCCCACCAGTTTTGAATGAGTTCTAAAGCCATATTTTTGTTTATCTCGATGTCAAAATCTTCTAGCTCTGGATAGTCTTCCACAAACTCAAGTGATGAGTTAAAGGAGTAATATACGCTATTATCCTCGGTACTTTCTTCTTGAGTTTTGACATCGCTACCAACATGTGTCAGGGAAGAGAAAATTAAGGTTGCATCGCCTTCGTAACCGCTTGGTCGGATGTCAAAGAGACTTTGAAAAAGGGTGTTGTCAGGACAGTTTCTTGCTTCTTTGAAGGGGACGAGGGTCGTTTTGAGTGTAGTGGTTATGTAGGATTTGAGGGTGGGCTCGAGCTCCCTAACAAGCTCCTGAACATCCTCTCTTTCTTCCCCTAAATTTATGGCAACAGACACAGAGCGTTTATCTAAACACACGGTTACGTCTTCGAGTCTATGGTAGGCATTTGATTGACCGTGACCAAAAACGTAGCTTAGTCCAGATAAAAGAAGTACAGAACTTATTGTAAAAAAAAGAGTGAAATTAGACAGTGAAAGAGGAGGCATATTTCTAAATATTTTACTTGATGTTTTTGTGCTCCAGTTAGTACAAAAGAATAAGATGAAGCTAAAGGGTAGTGTAGTGAATCAAGTCTTATACTAAACTGAAAGATGAATGTCATAAAGATATAGTCGCAAAGATTGCGAAATAACCGAAGGATAAAGGCTTGAAAACCTTGTGTATTGACTGGGATTATGACATTTATGATTCACTTCGGTATTACACAAAAGTTATAGCAGGAATAACTAGCTGTACTAAAAAAAGAATGGCTGACTCAAATTGTCAACCATTTTTCCATCTCTTCTCCGTAAAAACCTAAAATG
>CALGZD010000099.1 GCA_937934635.1 uncultured Deinococcales bacterium | reverse complement strand
GAGTTGCAAGCCATTTGTCACTCTATGTATACAATATTACTATTTAATACTATAGTTATAGCATTTACGTTTATAGGCTATAGTATTTACGGTTTTAGGTTATAGCATTGACGGTTATATCCTTTTTACTCCTGCTAGTGCAAAAACAAAAACTATCACCAGAAAGTTCGCTTACTTTAAAGCACTTCCACGATTCATGGTGATAGCCTATGAATCCGCGAACGGAAGTGAGTAAGAACAAACCCACTCAGCCCGTAGGATTGTTGCGTGAAAATGCTATTTAGTAAAAAAAAAGAGGATGGCATGCCATCCTCTCAACTATTTCAAAATTGCAATCTTACATTATCTAGCATATTCAACCGCTCGTGATTCACGAACCACTGTCACCTGAACCTGACCAGGATATTCCATATCCTGCTCAATACGGTTAGCAACATCTCTTGCAAGTAGCGTCGCTGAACTATCGGTGACCTTCTCTGGTTCTACAATAATCCGAATCTCACGACCTGCTTGAATCGCATAAGAGTTATTCACACCTGGGAAGCTATTTGCAATCGCTTCAAGGTTTTCCAAACGACGTAAGTAGCTTTCCAAGCTTTCACGTCTTGCACCAGGGCGAGATGCTGAGATAGCATCTGCCGCAGCTACAATCACTGGATACAGCGTGGTGGCTTGCTCTAAATCGTGGTGGTTAGCAATAGCATCAATCACTTCTTCTGACTCGCTAAATCGCTTACCAAGCGTCGCACCAATCTCAGTATGGGTTCCTTCGATTTCACGGTCAATTGACTTACCAATATCGTGTAGCAAACCAGCACGACGTGCCACGGCTTCGTCTAAACCGACTTCAACAGCAATCATGCCTGTCAGGTGTGCAACCTGCACAGAGTGTTGCAAGACATTCTGACCGTAGCTAGTACGGAAATGCATACGTCCAAGAAGTTGCAATAAACCTGGTTTCAGACCGACAACATTGGTTTCAAGCGCAGCTTCATCACCCTTTTCACGGATGTAGTTCTGCATTTCTTGTTGTGACTTGGTAACAAGCTCTTCGATTCTTGCAGGATGGATACGCCCATCAGCTACCAACTCAACAAGTGCCATTTTTGCTACTTCACGGCGAAGCGGGTTAAACGATGACAGAAGCACCGCTTCTGGGGTGTCATCAATAATCAGGTCAACACCTGTGAGCGATTCAAAGGCACGAATGTTTCGACCTTCACGCCCGATGATTCTGCCCTTCATAGCATCTGTTGGAATCGGTACAACCGATACACTAATCGCTGCTGACACTTCACTGGCAGAACGTTGAATGGCTTGTGTGATGATGTTATTAGCTTTACGCTTTGACTCGACATCTGCTTTTTCGATTTCGGTGCGTATACGGACTGCTTTTTCACGCTCGAGCTCTTCGTCTAGTTTCGACATAATCTGCTCTCTAGCTTCTTCTGGCGTCAAACCTGCAATCTCATAGCGCTGAGAATCAATATCTTCTTGTTGTTCACCTAAGGTTTGTTCCCAAAGCTTAAGCGTAGTATCTTTTTCGTCAAGCTCTACTTCTTGCTCATCAAGCTTAATAGCACGACCATCCAACTGTTCTGCACGTTGGTCTAGTCTTTCACGTTCACGTTTAATTTCATCACGCTCAGTTTTTACACTTTCGCGCTCGAGCTTCAATTCTTCTCGTGCTTCACCCTGAGATGTTCTTTCTCTCTCAATATCAGCACGACCACGTTTAGTTTCGTCGTCAAAGCGCTCACGTTCACGCTTCATCTCATCATCGAACATCTTGCGGCTTCGTTCAGATTCCTGTTCGAAGCGCACGTTTGCTCGTCTAAGTTGCTCTCGTCCTGTTTCCTCAGCTTCTTGCATTAACTTTTTGGCATCAGTTCGAGCTATTTTTATAAGGCCGTCGGCTTCTGCCTCGGCTTTGTCTAATATGTCTTTGTCTTTTTGTTGTCGCTGTGTAAGACCTACAAAAAAGCCTCCACCGCCACCAACAATCAGCGCAAAGATTGCAGCAAAGATTGCTCCAATCACAACCCACCTTCAATTTCACACTAGCGTTGTTAATCAGTATCAGACGACTTACGTTTCACACGTTACTTTTCACAAGCTAGGCGTAGTATATTTTGCAAGCCCTCTAAAACGTTGCTGTGCTTACTTTCTATCTGCGGTTTTACGGTTTTACATCTACCGCTTTCAACTTATCGCTTTAAATCGACACCGCTTTTAAATCTACATCTTACGTCTGAGCACGTTTATAGGGGCAGCACATTATCTAAATTTCTGAACTTATGCATATTATTTGTAATACAAAAACAACATCATAGTATCACCAAAATCTTGAAACGGAAACAGCACGGACATAGCACGGAAATAGCAAAACTGGGGATAATCCGTAAAATCAATAACCAAAATTTAACAAAAAGACAGGTTATTCTAAACTCATACTGCTGTAAACCACTTTTAAAGCTAATCAGATTTAAAACTCAGATTTAAAACTATGAAGCTGCTAGTGCATTTCACATAACATGTGTATCACAAGTACAGCTTTTAAGCTGTCATTGTATCAGGTTTTGAGGTGAATGTGCTGATTTTCTGGCTCATTTATTGTAAGAATAGCGCCTATTTAAGCTTTTTGCCTCATAAATCACTCATACACAATTAGATTTTAGTCAAGTCAAGCAGACTTATTGCTGATTAAATAAAGCTTCCGAACAAATTCTTGATCTAAAGCAGCCTTAAGACAAAAGTTCTAAAAGCAAAACAAAAGCAGCTAATGCCATGCGTTCTTTTTGCCAACCATAGCTCAACTTTGGCATTTTTAGTTGCTTGGATACTACTTTTTCGCCTTTAATGGCGACTAAATTCACAATATTGATAGGTTTTTCTGCATCTGACAGACCATCTTCCAATGCACCCATCGCCAGAGAGCAGTCTGATTGCCAATCGGATAGCACTTTTTGTGCCATCAACTCAGGCATAGCTTCAGCCGTTAATTCTTGAGAACCCTCCCCTTGCTCCCCTTGCCCTCCTTGCTCCCCTTGCCACCACTGCACTGCTGCATGTTGATTGCTTAATAAAATAGAACCACTTAGACAAGCATCTTGCTTGAGACTTTTCGCAGCAGAAATAAGCATACTGCTCACATGTCCGCTAGAAGCAGCGTCTACAACACTAAGACCTAAGCCCTGTGAAGCCAGTTTTTCAATAACCAACTTGGCTAGGTTGTCATCATCAGTTCCCCAGATATGACCTTCAAGCTTTGCTTCTACTTCTGCAAGTGCTGGTGCAGCAATTGCAAGTGCTTCCTCTTCGGTCTGCCCTTTGGCAGCAACTCGCACATG
>CALGZD010000098.1 GCA_937934635.1 uncultured Deinococcales bacterium | reverse complement strand
TCTACTGGTTGCTAACCGCAGTGGTACATCTATAACGTGTTCCTCTGGCACATCCTCGGAAAAAAGAAGTTGATAAATCATCTTTTGCGTGATGTCTAAAGCCAGTTGGTAAAGATCAATTTTTCCAGACGCTAAACTTGTTATTTCTTCTAAGGCAACTGTGTAAAGCTTTTCTTTCATAAGCTCTATCGAGCTTTTATAAAACAAGGGTTGCATCATTTGTCTTTGTTCAAACCATGATGCCTTTTGCTCTTTATCCAGCTCTGTATTGGTTAGTAACCCCTGTCCTAAAACTGCTTGTAAACCAGTTTTGCGCCCATCAGCACCAAGTTTTACAAAGTTTTCTTTTTGCTCAATCAAGATTTGCTGGGCTAAATCTGGGTGACTTGCCAAGATCATATTGCTTGTGCCCAAGGGTATCTGTACTAAATCACCATGTGCCTGTTGGGCATAGCGCAAGGCAGCAAGGAAATCTTTTCCAAAACCTTCAACCTCTTTTTTGTTTACTTTAGGTACAGGAATTGGGGGTACAGGAATCGGGGCTTCGGCTGCCATAGATACTCAAGTGTACCGCAGACAAGCTTTACTTTATAGGAGTAAAACATTCAAGAAGACAACTTCCAAAAAATCAAACTAACCCTTTTGGAAACAGTCTTTTAGAAAGCGTCAAAGGGTCAGTTAAGAGAAGAGTGTGTGTGTCAAGAGAAATATAACATTCAATCGTTTTTTAAGCGTTAAATCTAAATTATTAAAACCTTAACAGTAGAAGTACACATTACTTAAAAACTATTTTGTACAAGTTTGACACATAACAAGCTTTCACAAATCATTACAAATCATTTTTAGCATTTTTACCTTAAAGAGTGCTCAAAGCTATATATCTTTCATTCACGCAATTAGGGTAAACTACCTACATAACTACATAAAAGAACGGTGAAACTATGAATCTAACCAAACTATTCAGCCTTGAAGGAAAGGTTGCAATCGTCACAGGTGCAAGCAAAGGCATCGGCGAAGCTATTGCCCAAGGTCTCGCTGCCTACGGTGCAAAGGTTGTGGTGAGCAGTCGCAAACAAGATGCTGTAGACGAGGTAGCAACAGCTATTAAAGCTATGGGCTATGAAGCAACTGGTGTTGCTGCCCACATGGGCGATATGGAACAGGTTGCTGCTTTAGCAGCTAAAACAATCGAGCTCTACGGTGGCATTGACATTGTTGTCAATAACGCAGCAGTCAATCCAGTGTTTGGACCCATTGAAAATACCGACGAAACTGCCATTGATAAAATCATGGACGTAAACCTCAAAGGTCCTTTTGAGCTGGCTAAAGCTGCCCTACCTAGTATGCAAGCGCGTGGTGGCGGTTCAATCATCAACATATCATCGATTGGCGGCATCAAACCTGAAGCACAGATTGGCATGTATAGCGTGTCAAAAGCAGCCATCATCAATCTGACCCAAGCCATGGCGCAAGACTGGGGCAAGCACAACATTCGTGCCAATGTCATCTGCCCAGGACTTATCAAAACAAAATTTAGTGAAGCACTTTGGCAAAACGAAAAAATTGCCGACCGATTTACGGCACATTTACCAATGAAACGACTCGGTGAAACAGAGGATTTAATTGGTACTGCCGTATTTTTAGCCTCCAATGCATCGGCTTACTGCACGGGTGCAACCTATACGGTTGATGGTGGCTACCTAATTGCCTGATTCTTAAACTCTATTTCTATACTTGATAATCAAGACTTAAAAGTTTGGAGCACTATGACAACTTTAGTAGAAAATAAACCCTTTCAACAAACCTTAGATGACATCGCCGATTTTGTTGCTGAGAAAATTTACCCCTTAGAAGATAGCTTCTTGCAAGAAGGCTTTGGTGCTGTACTACCTGAGCTAAAAGCACTGCGTAAAGATGTAAAAGCTAAAGGACTTTTTGTACCACAAATGCCCAAAGATGTTGGTGGCATGGGTTTGAGCTTGTACGAACACGGGCAAGTTAGTGAAGTGCTAGCACGTACGCCTCTTGGTCACTATGTCTTTAACTGTCAAGCGCCTGATGCTGGCAACATGGAAGTGTTGCACGAATACGGCACAGATTTGCAAAAAGAGCATTTGCTCAAACCACTCATAGCTGGAGACATTCGCAGTTGCTTTGCCATGACTGAACCAGACCATGCAGGTAGCAACCCAACCATCATGAGCACTATTGCCAAAAAAGAAGGTGATGAATACGTCATCAACGGGCACAAGTGGTTTACAACTGCTTTTGATGGTTCCTCATTCACGATTGTCATGGCTGTGACCAATCCAGATGCCGAGGCAAGACACGAACGTGCCAGCATGATTATTGTGCCTAGCGACGCTGAGGGATTGATTCATGTTCGTCGCATCAAAATTGTTGGTGAAGAAGGCGAAGACCATCACAGTCATTCAGAGATAAAGTTTGAAAATTGTCGTGTACCACAAAGCAATTTGCTTGGTATAGAAGGAAAAGGTTTTGCGATTGCTCAACAACGTCTTGGTCCTGGACGCATCCACCACTGTATGCGCTGGATTGGCATTTGTGAACGCAGTTTTGACTTAATGTGTGACCGTGCTGCGAAACGTGAGCTTTCACCTGGTGTACCGCTAGCAAGCAAGCAAACCATTCAAAACTGGATTGCAGAATCCAGAGCAGAAATCAATGCTTCTCGCTTAATGGTACTTGAAGCTGCCAAGAAGATTGACGAAGAAGGCTCAAAAGCTGCCAGACAAGAAATATCACTAATCAAGTTTTATGTAGCTGATGTGCTCATGCGTGTGGTGGATAGAGCAATGCAAACGCATGGTGCGATGGGCATCACTGAAGATACGCTTCTGTCATTTTGGTATAGACATGAACGTGGCGCACGAATTTATGACGGTGCGGATGAAGTTCACAAGAGTGTTGTGGCTAGGCAGATTATGAAGGAGTATGGGGTTAAGCTTTAAAAACATATCCCCCCTAGTCCCCCTTAATAAGGGAGGAACATTTTCAGTAATGATAAGTTATGTTGTTTCTCCACAAGTTAGCAATCAAGCTTTAAACGAGCTTTTCGTCTCCGCATGGGATGGATATGCACATACTGACTTTGAACCACTACTCAAACATGCACTTTTTTACATTTGTGCCTTCGATAAAAATAGTAACAACAAACTAGTTGGTTTTGTAAAGCTTATTGGTGATGGTGGCATCCACGGATTTTTGCTTGATACCTGTGTTCATGCAGATTATAAAAAGCAGGGCATTGGTAGTGAACTTGTTAAGCAATGTATAGAAACAGCTAAACGCTATAACTTGACATGGATACATGTTGATTATGAAACACACCTAGATGGATTTTATGCAGCTTGTGGTTTTCAAGAAGAAACAAAAGCAAGATTAGTAAATTTAGATATAGGTTAATAAATTTAGATAAAGGATAGGTATATAGGTATTATGCAAGATTGGACAGATCAACCAAAAGAAATACGCACGGGTGAGGCGCTGGATGTAGGGAGGCTCGAGCCCTACCTACAGTCCCAACTTAAGCTAGA
>CALGZD010000097.1 GCA_937934635.1 uncultured Deinococcales bacterium | reverse complement strand
TAAAATAATTGTCGTTTTAGATTTCTAGCACCTTTCCTAGCAAACGTAAGCAAAATCACTTGTATTTCTTCATGAAAGTCTGTAAACTTACTATGTTCTTAGCAAAGTGATAGGTTATTAAGTTAATTATTTCTAGCTAATAACACGAGCGTAAGCTCGGCAATATAAATGTTGCAACATACTCTAAAGAAATTTAGGCAAATGAGCAGCAGTAAGGAAAGTAACACAATGGCAACAGGTAAAGTAAAATGGTTTAACGGTGACAAAGGTTTTGGCTTCATTGAACAAGACGGTAGTGACCAAGATGTATTCGTACACTTCTCTGCAATCCAAGGCGACGGCTTCCGTAACCTATATGAGGGTGATGAAGTTGAATTCGATATCGAACAAGGTCAAAAAGGTCCACAAGCTTCTAACGTAACCGTTACAAACGCAGGCTCATAAGTCTACATAAACTTTAATTTCGAATATTTCAAACACTCAGCTTCGGCTGAGTGTTTTTTATTGTTTGATCTGAATTGTGGCATAATTCAGCTTTTAGCAAACGATGCTATACTTTTTGCATAATGAAAATCACACCCTTTATTTTTAGCAACGATGTTGAACGTGCCATAAAATTTTATTCTCTTTTAGGTGATGTCAGCATTAGATATCAAAGCGATGACTGGATAGAACTGAGTGTCAACGGTGCTAGCTTTGGCATCCATCACACAACTGAGCCAATAACCGTAGGGAATCATATGGGTTTGAGCTATACAACCAGCACAAAGCTAACTGAGCTAAAAGCTATGCTTGAAGAAAATAACGTAGAAATAGTTAGAGACATCGAAGATCAGGGCTTTGCAGATACCATGGTGATTAAATCACCTGATGGTATTGCCATCGAAATTTTAAATCACAAACCTCACTAAATGTACAATACTGATTACATCATGCGAACCATCAAGCAGTTTTCAGAAATGCTTGCTGCACTTTTGTTCAATGCTCGCTCTACTGGCGAAGAAGTCTCTTACGATGACTTGAATGAATTAAGCTCTTCATTCACTGGTCTTAGCTTAGATGCTTTACTGTCCATGAACAGTGTTCAACTTCTGGCTTTGTTTTCGCTGACAGGTCAACTTGATATCAATAAAGCCTATGCAAGCGCTTGTTTAATCCATCAGACTTCGATGCAGGAAGGCTCGAGCCACAACCAAAGCCTCCAAAAAGCCACAGCGCTGGACCTGCTTCTAGAAATCAAAAATCAACTAGGCGACTATCTCAACGAAGAACACAAGAACCTCACTATCAGCCTTACCGCAGAACTTCAAGCTGATACTGAAGTCCAACCTAACTAGATGCTTGTTCTAAAAACGCTTCAATTTTGTCATATCTCGGAATACTAGGCTGCGCTCCCTGAACAGTCACAGCAAGTGCTGCTGCTGCATTTGCAAAGTGTAAAGCACTTTCTAAAGCTACACTGTTAGCCCCTAAACCCTGCGAAAGCTGTGTTGCTAGTGCACCACAAAAGGTATCTCCTGCTGCTGTCGTATCCACAACATCTACATCAAAAGCATCTAAAGTACCTGAGTTATCGGCATCTAACCAAACAACACCATCTCCACCTAAAGTCACAATAATTGTATCTACACCTTTAGCTCGCAGAACAGTTGCAGCTTTCATAGCACTAGTCTTGTCTTCAACCTTGATTTGGCTCAGAAGCTCAGCTTCACTTTCATTGACAACCAAGATACTCAAGTTGCTAAGTAACTCTTCTGATAATTCTTGTGCTGGTGCTGGATTAAGCAACACGGGAATCTGACGTTCAAAGGCAGCTTTTGCAACAGCTTCAACAGTTTCTATAGGAACTTCTAACTGCATCACAACCATTGCAACATCATCTAGCATGTCAGCTTTCAGGCGGTCAGGTGTAAGTTTGCCATTAGCACTTGGACTAACCACGATCATGTTTTCACCATGTTGGTCAACAGTAATTAAAGCAATACCACTAGAACCATCTACCGCCTCAACATAGTCAACATTTACACCTGAAGCTTGCAAATTATCTTTGAGTGTTTTTCCGTAACCGTCAGTTCCAACATTGGCAAGCATGACAACACTAAGCTGCTCTTTTAGCTCTAAGGGAATAGCCCTAGCAGCCCCCACCGCCTGATTCGCCCCCTTGCCACCTGAAATATTTAAAGCATCACTACCAAGTAATGTCTCACCAGCCTTTGGCTGCTCTTCAACCTGAACAACAATATCCATATTGATAGAACCAACAACCAATATGCGTTTTTTTTGAGGTACAACGTTTTCCATAGAAGCCTAAAAACTAAATTTTATAAACTAAGAAAATTACTTCAAACTAATTTTTCCTTCCTTTAGATAAAGGAAGGTGCCCTGTAAGGGCGGAAGGATTTGACGAGACGCACAAGTCATTCTGTAATCTAGACTTGATGCAATACTAACTCGTAATCTCTAACTCGTAATCTCTAGCTCATAGCCTCAATATCCGCACGCAAACTAACTATCTCTTCTTTCTTCGCACGAATATCTTCACGCACTGTTTCCAGTCTTCCAAGCTCACTACGTACAAAACGGGTATAAGGTGAAATAGCTGCGTCTAAACGTTCATTGGACTTACTCAGCTCTACATCAAACTGCTTTGAAAGACTACTTTCTAAACCATCTCGCAGCTCTTGCATTTTGTCATGCAAGTCCTTCTTTGCTCTGCGACGACGTGTTGGTAAGACCAACAAGCCCAAACCAGCTACAGCAAAACCTAAAGCCACACCTGTTATGTCAAGCATTGCACCAGATAGAAAAGCTACCGTAGCAGCACCAAGTCCGATGCCACCAAGCCCCAGTAAACCACTACGAACAACTGCACCCTGAAAGCTATCTGCAAGCTTGCCTGCTTCTATCTTTCGATCATAATTTAGCAATACACCTTGCGCTTTATCGCCAATGTTGCGGATTAAGTTTTCACGATCATACTGAAAACGGCTGCCTACTTCACCAACCATCTTAGACTCAGTTGTGGAATCTGCTGCCTTCTGACGCTTCTGTACAAAGGTCATCACGTCTTCCCACACTTGTAGGTTTCGGCTAATGAACCAGTCCGCCATATCACCCACTGCATTATCAATATCACTATCAGCATTGCGAATGACTTCTTTTTCAAAGTCTGCTTTGACTTTATCTGTATTCATCAAGTCAAGGACTTTGCCCATCCGTAAACGGTCATCAAAAAACACATCGCCACGGCGCTCAACTTCAATCAAAGCATTTTTGATATTAGCCATATGACCAGAGAAGTCACGCTTCAGATCATGATTAAAAACTTCTCGCTGCCTATCTATCTCATTCAGCGTTGCCTTGTCATCTTCAAGTAGCTTGAGGCGTTCACCAATAACACCATCATAGTTTTCTGCAACTCGTTGGGCAACACCAAGTGGGTTTTTCATTTTTAGTTCTAAGCGCTCGCCACCAACAATCGTTTCTTGGATTAAAGTCTCAACGTCTCGCAAACCACTTCGCACCACAACATCATCATCACCCGCTTCTTTGGCACGCAAAGCACTCCTTGCACTAACACCAAAGATTTGTGGTTCCATATCCAAGGTTGCCTTGGCCTGTTCACGTACAAAGTCAGTAACTTTGGCACGTTCCTCAGCACTTTCCAAGATATCCATCTTGTTAATCACAATGATTATCTTCTTACCCCAAGAACGAATCAGCTCAAGAAACTCTCGCTCACTTTCGCTAAATGGACGGTCAGCACTGGTCACAAAAATAACAAGGTCAGCTCTTGGAATAAAATCTTCAGTCAACTCTTGGTGGCGTTTTATGACTGCGTTGGTTCCAGGCGTATCGACAAAAGCAATATCCTGCAAAATATCTAGCGGCACTTCACGGCGCAGAACATAGCTGCCTTCCTCAATGCTTCGTTCTTTGTCACCATGTGTCAGAATTGTAATTTTATCGGTTGTTGGTGTTACGCCTTCAAGCATCACCCGTTGCCCCATTAGGGAATTTACAAAGGTGGATTTACCTGCGTTATATTCACCACAGACCACCAACATAAACAACCCTTCTAAGTCACGCAGGGCATTGCGTAAATCATCAAAATCTTCTTCATTTGCATCTGCGCTATCGAGTAAATCACGCAGTTCAGTTATTAAGCTTCGTTCTCTCTGCAATAAAGTACGTGCTTCATCGCTTAGTTCGACATTCATACAGTAAGAATATCATGGAGGGTAATCGCAAGATTCATACAATTGACTGAGGGCTAATATTTATTTGATAATATTGCAACAGCCAATCTTGCTGGAAAAACTTAAAGAAATTTGGGAAAACTTAAAGAAATTTGGGAAAACAACGTCAATACGCACTCCCCTTGAAGTAAGACACATAAGGAGGGATTGTGATATCTGCTTGTAACAGGAGGTTTACTATGAAACAACCAGCGAGACTATCAGCGAGACAACCAGCGAAATTATCAGTGAGATTATCAGCACCTATTTACCGCTTGAAGCGTCAGGCCAAAGTTCTATCACGCACCGAAGACATACCTTTACATGAGGCTTTAGACCAAATTGCTACGCAAAAAGGTTTTTCGCAGTGGAGTTTGTTAGCAGCGCAGGCATCTGTTGCTGCGCCTGTGAAAGAGTTATTGAAGCAGTTGGACAATGGGGATTTGTTGCTGGTAGGCGCACGTCCAGGTCAGGGAAAGACCTCGTTTGCGCTCGAGCTAGCCATCGAGTCCATGAAACACGGTAACCAAGCCCTGTTCTTCACCCTAGAATACAACCCAACAGCATTCTTAAAACTCTTCAAAAGCATCGGCGAAGACCCTGAAGCATTTAAAGACACATTAACATTTGATGCCTCAGACACAATCAATGCCAACTACATAACATCAAAACTTTCAG
>CALGZD010000096.1 GCA_937934635.1 uncultured Deinococcales bacterium | reverse complement strand
TAGTCATTTATTGTCATTTATTGTGCGTAGCCTTAGCAAAAACTGAAATAAATGCCTGCCAAAGTTGTACAGGACTAGCCAAAACACGGGTCTGTTAGGGATTGCTAGTAACACTAGTACTACTAACTACAGGTAATACAGGGAGCAAAATTTTCATAATCTGCATACCGTACCAGATTTTTATGAGCTTAAGCAATATACCTTTGTGCAATAAATTTGCATTATCTAAAAGTTAAACAAGACTTCTTGAATTATTCTTTGCTGAGCATGGTGTTTTGATAAAGATGCTACTCACCTAATTCTCTTATAGGTTTTGGTAATCTATACGCTTATTGTTCATTGTGGGAGCAGTGCAACCAATATTGAAATACAGTTAGTGTGTTAGTGCAAGTACAGGTTTTAAGGGCACAATTAATTTACTTTTTGTGAGCCTAGTACTTTATTTTTGTATGTCGCTATTAATTTGGGGAGATGGTTTATGCAATTTCAGGGTTTTTCATATGAACGTGTACTGGGTTCTGTATGTCGTTCTGTGCTGTTTAGTGTTGTAGTGTTTAGCCTAGCAGCATGTTCTACAGTTTCGAATCCGAAAACAGGTTCAGAAGCTAATCAAGATTCAGCAAGAAGCAATTATCATGAAGCACTTAGACAGCAAGATCACGAAAGTGTTGATTTTTGGCAGCCTAGTGTTGGTGAAGCTTGGCATTATCAAATCGGTTGGCCTATTAGCCAAAGCGATACTTTTTATGATGATGTGAAAATTTATAGTATCGATGTTTTTGATAACGATCCAGCCGATATTACCTTTTTAAAAAGTAAAGGTATCAAAGTGATTTGCTATGTCAACGTAGGTGCATGGGAAGTATGGCGAGATGATGCTGGCGAATTCCCTGAGAGTATTATCTTAGGAAACTATGACAATTGGGATGGAGAACGTTGGTTAGATATTCGCCCACCTGATCAGTTAGATAACCCCGCAGATGGTTGGAAACTGCGTCAGATTATGGAAGACCGTTTTCAAGAAGCAGCCAACCGTGGTTGTGATGCTATCGAACCAGATAACCTTGATGCTTGGAACCCAAACATTAACTTAAACAATGGTCAACCTCGTGAATTTGAAATCAGTTATCAAGACCAGATTGATTACAATATTTTCATTGCAGATACTGCACACGATAGAGGTCTATCTGTAGGTTTAAAGAGTGATGTTGAGCAAGCAGCCGACCTTGTAGATTACTACGATTGGGCACTCAATGAGTCTTGTACCCTTACTTCGTATGACGGAGATCCAAATGGTCCAAGCGAATGCCAGTTCTATCAAGATACGTTTATTGCACAAGGCAAAGCTGTCTTTTGGGTTGAGTATTACGAAGATGGTGGTGCCTTAGAGGATTTCTGTCCACAATCAGGTGAAACCTTAGGCTTAAGCTTTATGTTAGGTGACTTAAACCTGCGTGGTGATATTACTGCATCTGAAAGATGTTCTGATTTGAATGGTACACCCACACCTAGCCCAACACCAACACCTAGCCCAACACCCACACCAACACCTAGCCCAGTCCCATCAGGCGACAACTTATTGAGTAATGCAAGTTTTCAAAGTGGTCTTAGTGACTGGGTTGTTGGTAGCTGTGGGTCTGGTAGTGTTTATACAGACAGCTCTGATAACTTAAGAATGTTAAGTGGTGAGGCTTGCATCGGACAAGTTGTTGATGCATCAGCCTTTGAATCTTACACTTTGACGTGTACAGCAACCGATTACAACGGTGGCTACAGTGAAATGGGTCTGTTTTTCGAAAGATCTGATGGCTCAGTGATTGTTAGTGATTACGTTACAATTGACAACTTTAGTTATGAGACAAAGTCACTAAGCTATACTGCACCTGCAGGTACAACATATGTATTGGTAGCGCTTTACACCTTTAATGGTGATTTGAGTGTTCAGTCTTGTGATTTTTCTTCTAGTGATGGTGGTTTTACACCAACACCAACACCAACACCAAGCCCGACACCAACTCCAACCCCTACACCGACACCTAGCCCTAGCCCGACACCAACCCCTAGCCCAACACCTAGTGGTGACAATCTACTAGCGAATGGTGATTTTGAAAGTGGTTTAAACAGTTGGAATGCTAGCTACTGTAGTGGTAGTGCTACAACACAGTTTGAAATCAACGGTGAGTCTTTACAGCTTGTGAACTATGGTGGCGATGGTTGTGTGAGCCAAGGACAAGCAGCAGATGATTTTAAAAGCTATACGCTAACTTGTCAGACGCATAACACTGGTTCAGGTTATGCAGAGATGAGCTTGTATTTTGAAAATTCAAGTCGTAGTTCTATAGCTTCAGAATCTCAAGAGATTTTTAGCAATGGTGTAAATACAGTGAGTGTTAGTGGATTTGCTCCAAGCGGTACTGCTTTTATAACAGCCGATTTCTATATAAACGGTACTGAGCTTTTTGTCGATGATTGTGTATTGACTGTAAACTAAACAAAATAGACTTACAAAAATGCACCCCGACTATTTGTTTAGTCGGGGTGTTTTTTTGCTAGCTGCTAGCTATGTTCTAGCAATGTTTAGCTACGATGCTTGAAGGTTTTGTGAAGGACGATTGAAGAGGAAGGCAAACGCTAAACCTGTGACAAGCATCCACAAGCCGTACAGTGCAGGAATGATTGACATTTCTGTATTCGCAAGGATTGCCAGTGCAATGGTGATGGTTAGGGTTGAATTTTGTAAGCCAGTTTCAACACCAATGGTGGTTGCTTGTGTTTGATTTAAGCTGAATAGTTTTGAAACGATAAAACCTATAGCAAGTGCGATGGCATTGAGCAAAATAAATGCCAGTGCAAATCTTGGTCCTTCTACTTGTATAGTTGCCCAGTTTTGTAGCACTAAGGAAGTAACTACTAGTAGGAAGAAAACAGCAGCGAAAATCTTCGAGGCATTTTTTGTGTTTTCAGCAAATTTTGGTGCAAAGTGGCGGATAGTCATGCCGATGATAATCGGCACGATGGTGAGTGCTGCAACTTGAATCATGACATCAGCTACAGGGAAGGTAATTGCTTCGCTTGCGCCCATAAAGCGATTTAGAACAAAGCTAAGTATGATGGGAATCGTTAGCCAAGAGAGCATGTTTGAAAGTGCTGTGAGTGTCACTGACAAGGCACGGTCTAGTTCTGCTACGTGCGAGACGAGGTTTGAGGTTGTGCCGCCTGGCGAGGCTGCTAGTAGCACAAGGCTGACAGCAAATACACCTTCTATGGGTAATACGGTTGCAAGGATGATGCCTAAAATAGGTAGCAAGATGAGTTGGCACAGCAGACCAACGCCTATAGCTTTGGGTTTTGAGAGGATACGGCGAAAGTCGGTGAGGGTTAGTGTCATGCCCAT
>CALGZD010000095.1 GCA_937934635.1 uncultured Deinococcales bacterium | reverse complement strand
TAACTCACAGATTATTAGATACAGAATATGGTTGAGCAAATGATAGCCCTAACTCATTTGGTTATTACATATAGTCTCGGACACGGTATTAGCTCTGTAAATTTGGAATAGGAATGAGTTTATGACTTATAGAAACAGGTGCGGTATCATGCAATGTGAGTGCACTTTTTAATTTCGTTCACCTTGGTCATAAACATGCTAAATCTTTGTCTTTTCATCCTCATAAATATAGTTGTACCCGAATATACAAATTAAAAGCTCTTCCACGATTAACTGACCTAAGTCAATTGATCGGCGAGCTTCGTAACGTGTAGGAACGAACTCATTTAGCATGGGTCAACATTACGTGGAAACGCTATAAGGTGAACTTTTCAAATGATTACATTTATCATCTTGCATTGTGTGTTGTGAAAAATAGATAGTTTTATATTAATGAATAATCGTATTTTATTCTGATTTAATACAATTAGTGAAGTTGTATGAGTGGAAAATGTGTTTTGGATTCATTATCTAATCACAACAAACTGATAACTTAGATAAAGAGTTATGTCTGGTTATACCGAGTCCGATACTATCGTTAATTAACTAACCAGCTAGAAGCGTCAGGTGCTTAACCACATTCCGCTTCATAGTTAGGTTTTTAAATTAGAACAGCTTATGAATTAAGCGGAATTGTTATTACTTAGTCATAAAGGATGCTTTGGGAGATTTAATGAAACTTACTATGAAATCTATTTTAATTGTATTTATTACGTTTTTACTAACTATTGCTTTCGCACAGAGTTTCGCATCATTTTTTGTTGAACCTAATTCAACAGAAGAATTTGATGTAATTACAGGTGTTTCGGAACTTCCAGATGGCGGTAAAGTCGTTGATCAAGACAGTGGTGTAACTATTGTTGGAGATTATGTGCGTTATAAAGAAGGGGAGTTCATTGAAGTTGTCGAGGCAACAGTCGATGGTGGTTTTGGTACTATGATTGCACCAGATATTACTGTAGACCTTGTTCATAATACGCTTTCTGCCTATGGTGAAGTCGAATTAACAACGACCAATTTATCAATAAACACAACAGATTTATATATTTACTTAGATCCTTCAATTATTATTGCACAAAATGAAGTTGTAAGTCTTGATCCTCCTTTTGAAAGTTCTGGGGCTGTTCTAGATTCTGGAGTGCAGCAAGGGTTTTTATTACCGTCTTATACATATCAAGATGGTTTGTTCTTACTACGCAGCAAAAGTGAAAAGTTACAACTACGTTGGTTCTCTGATAGTGAAGGTAATACGATTTTTGAAACTACGGATGATTTAGATGAAGATGTTGTTGAAAAACTAGCACCATATATCCCGTAGTAGAAATGTAGTACAAAGACAGCTATGTTTGCTTGTTTTTTGCTTGTTTTTTGCTTGTCAGAAATTTGGTCGATAGCTACCAATTGATGTTTTTGGGTTTTGCCGAAATCAATTATAAATGTACCACTCATTAATGAAGTTAGATCAGAGAAGTTAGATCTGACGGAATGAAAATAGAGATTCAATTAGAGTTTGAGAAGAGATTACTTGTATTGTCTCTGTGACGTGAAAAAAATGAGTGGTTTGCTTGTGTTAGTGTTGCTTACTAACGTTTTTACTAATAGTTATGATATCCTTTTCGGGAACTACAATACATGAATTAATCAGTAGAGTATTCAAATTTTAGGGAATAAGGGATTTTGTGTGAAGTATATACATTTAGTTTTGGCTGTGCTTTGTTTTGCAATAATTCAACCAGTGTTTGCAGGACCTTGTGAAACTGTTTCGACAGATGGAACCCAAATGGAACTTGTCGATTTTGGACTCGCTTACAGTGAGGATTTCAAGTTTAATTCACAGGATGACAGATTAGAATTTTACAACGGGGTTTGTATTAGGCAGGATGCTGAGGATGTTTGGCAGTTAGAGGCAGAGTCGATTGTTATCGAAAATGTAAGTGTCGAACTTAATCTTAACGCTGAGGCTGTTGTTTTTCAGTTTGATGGATGGGAATTGACTGCCGATACCTTACAGTCAGGACAAGATCAATTTCATTTTGAATCTGTTAATCTTCAAAAAGATGATATGAACATTTCTGCGTCTGATCTGCGTTTAGATTTGCTCACAGATACGTTTTCATTAACTGATGCTAGTGCAGTTTACCGTAATGAATTTCAAATTAGTGGTGAAAGTATGACTATTGAAAACGACCAAGTTGTTTTTAATGATGCATTTGTCACAACATGTTTATGTGAAGAAGACCGTTTATATGATATTAGGTCTCCTCAAATTGTATTTGATGAGGCAACAAATTCGCTGATTCTGAGCCAGTCAGATTTAGTGATAGGAAATAGTACTATTCCTTTAGGAAATGACTATGTAATCAATGATGACATTGATCTTGATTTTCCGACACCCTTCTTAGCGTTTGGAAATAGTTTAGAATTGGCTCTTAAAGATATTACCTTAGCAAAAGGTATTAGCCTGGACTTGGGAGCTCAGGGTATTAATACCGAGTTTGATTTTAAGCCCTATGCGCTGGCTAAATTTAATTTGAATGAGTCAAACACACCTGCTTTGGGAGGACGCCTTAAGGGAGTGGTTGGTAAGGCTACCGAGGGAATACAAGCAGATATGAGCTATACGAGACCCTTTGCCGAAAATTTTAGTTTTGATATTGGCACACATAATCGTAGCTGGGATGCTGCTGGAAATTTGAATGATATCTTTGCAGGTGTAAGCTATAGAGCGCTGCTTTTGAATGATGTTTTAGAAACAGGTATTTGGGAAGTTGTACCAAGAGTGTTTGGCGCACTAACGAGTCAGGAAAATGCTTCCGAACCTGTGGCAGGTCCGCGTGTTGGGCTTAGCCTGTCAAACAATTATGCTTATGGATCGTTGAATCAGGGGTTAATTCGACTTGCTGTCATTCCTGAAATAACTATGTACCCTGGGGTAAATGAATTTCAATATGCCTTAACTGTGGTGCCATCTTTGTCAATAGTATCGGACGGGTATAGTTTTAGTGCAAGCTATACACATAAACTTACGAATGGTGCCTCTCCTTTTGCTTTTGACCGTGCGAGCGAAGCTAGAGGGTTAAATCTATCGGTAGGTTTTCGAGACACAGATGAAAATGGAAATTCATTCGGTCTTTCAACTTCTACGGTTGTTGATTTCTTGAAAGATTCTGAAGCAAACCAAAGCCCTGTACGTGCCCTACGATTCAACTGGGATTCGACAATTAAGGGCGAACAAGACAGTATATGGGAATTCAAGCCCTATTTACATGCTGAACTTGCACGACTTATCACAGGTATTGAAGATCCGACTATCGATGATGCTTATCATGAGGATTTCTTTGAGTTTGGTTTGGATAGTTTTTTTGGCGATTGGGAATATGGCCTACGTGCAAGATTTAACCCAATCGTACAGGAAGAAGAGCATTCTGTGGAAGTTCTTGAATTGGGCATAGGCGTACCTATTAGACAGGGTGGATTGTTGATTAAGCCTTACGTAGGTGTTAATTTTGTTAGCCTGTTTAGGGATGAATTTGAATTTGATTTGTCCACTTACGGTCTTAGTGCATCATATGATTGTTGTGGGGACGCTAGTACATTTTTCCGAGTTAGAGATGGCAATGTGAGTACTGGTTTGACGTTACCATTTTAAAACTATTAGAGAATCTATATGAGTACGGTTGTTTCTCTTTATAAGTTTGCAAGCAAATATTGCTTAGTAACATCAAAATAGTTTTTTAACGAAGTACTAAGAAAATATGTCCTTTAGTAAATATGTCCTTTAGTAAAATAGCCTTTAACCTGAAAGCAGCCTTTAGCCTGAAAGCAGCCTTAAGCTTGAAAGCAGCATTAAACCTTACATAAGATGTTTCCTATTAGTATACTTGGTTGTGTTTGACATTATGACATTTACTTTTAGCATCAAGCCTAATTTTAAAGATATTCTAGCTTATGGTAGCTTATGCGTTTACGTTTAGATAAATACTTGTTTTTGGAAAGCTTTTTAGTCTTTTTGCTAGGCGCTGTAATCTTTAGCTCTCTAGTTATTTTGAGTAGTACTATTCCAAGATTGCAGTATGTTATTGGTGTGCCTTTTAAGGAATTGGCTTACTGGTTATTACTGCAATACCCTGATGCTTTGGTGCTAAGTTTGCCTATTGCTGTCTTGCTTGCGGTATTGTTCACTTATGGTCGTTTGTATGGACAACATGAACTTATAGCTATCAATGCTGGTACTGTGTCACCAATACGAACTATGCTTCCTTTTATAGTTGTTGCAATTTTAGCTGTGCTTGCTGGCTTGGTCTTACGTGAATATGTGGCACCAAGGACTAATACACAAGTGCCGACCTTGTGGTGGCAGTTGACAAGCGAGGACGATGCGACAGGAATTCAATATCTTGTAGAAAAGAATTTACCTATAGGTGATTTTGACTTGTATTTTGAACGAGCTGACCATAGAACAAATGAAATGTTTGATATTCGTTTGACATCATGGAAGGATAAGTCGCTACAAGTTGTTTTTGCTGAGAGAGCTGAGTTTGAAGATAAGGAGCTAAAGTTATATCAGCCACAAATTATTTCTCTTGATTTAGATGTGGATTTTACACCGAGTGAAACAAATACAGTTGAAACTTTAGTTCGCAACATGCTTAAGCGAGCAGATGCTGTTCCTACAACTGAAAGAGTAGGAAAAATAACGAGCTCCAAAACTTTAGAAGAAATTATTGCGGAGTTCAATGAAAATTTTGCGGATTCACGTTCAATCCGCAAGGTATACCAAGAAGTTCAAGAATTACCTCCAAATTCTTTTGAGTGGCGGGAGTCACTTATCTTTCTCCATAAAAAATTAGCTGAGCCTATGGCGGCGCTAGCACTGCTTATCTTGGCTATGCCACTAGCATTGATGGTAGGCAAGAGTCGTAGTGCTGGATTAAGCATTGCTCTGCTTGTGATGCTACTTTGGTATTTAAGCTTTTCATTTGGTCAGCTTTTGGCACAGGACGAGATAGTTCCTATATGGTTTGGGTTGTGGACGCCAAATATTATGTTTGCTTGTGTTGGTATTGCTTTACTTCTGTGGCGTGAAGTGCGGGCTTAGCTTTAAGCTTACTTTAAGCTTAGGCGGCTCGAGCCCACCCCACACCCTCAAACCAAGCCTCACGGGCTTCCTTGTATTTCTCAACGTTCTGTAACTTCACATCCTCATAACCACGAATCATATCTGGCAACTCAGCAAAATTCACGGCATCTTGCAGATTACTTGCATTTAGGTTATCTGCAAGATGCAAAATATCCTTTGTATACTCTTTTATCAAAGAACGTTCAATCTTACGAATACGATCGTAGCCAAATATATCTAAAGGTGTGTTACGTGTCCACTTAAGCTGTTTCAGGATTGAAAATAGCCAGTGATTTGATTTCCCAAGACCAATCTTTTTCTTCAGGCCAAGCTTTTTTAACATTGGTGGATGTAACTGATATTTAAAACTAGCATTCTCACCAAATTCTTGAGGAATTAAGGTTTGAAATTCAGGTCGCAAGTGTAATCTAGCCACTTCATATTCATCTTTATAGGTCATGAGCTTAAAAAGATAACGAGCGACAGCTTCAGTAAATCTTGTTGATCCAACAAGGGTGTGTTGTTCTTTTTGCAGCACTTTAGTAAGTGTTTCAATATACCTTTTGGCGTAGCTAACATTTTGATAGTCGATAAGCTCAGGTATACGGATTTCGAGTAGTCTTCGTAGTTCACCAGATGCTCTCAAGGAGTTGATAAGTTGTTGAGCATTTGTGTTTAATTCTGGCAATATGCTTAATGCTCCTTTGCGCTCTTCTTGTGATGCATGTTGCCAAGATGGGTCTAAAACGATTTGTCTACCAACTCGAAAGGCTTGTTTATTGGCTTGTACAGCCACACCATTTAGCTCAATGGCAGATTCGATGGATGATGCTGAAACAGGTATCAGTCCATTTTGATAAGCTGCACCCATCACAATCAAATTACTTGGCATGTGTGATCCAAAAAGGTTTTCAGCAAGGTTTATAGCATTTAGGTAGACATTATCTTCGGCTTTAGTATGTGCTTCGATGCGTTCAACAAGTAGGCTAATGTCTGGATGCCGAATAGCAGTATTTGCAACGCTGTGACCCGTTGGAACTTTACTACTAGACACTACAGCAATCGTACTCTCTTTGTTTGCATGTTTAAGATTCTTTTCTGTATTTGCACCTAAAATATCGAGAGCAATGTAGGCATCAGCATTTTTTGTGCCGATTTTGTTTGAGCTATCTGGTGGTGCATTAAAAAGCTTGATGTGTGAGACGACAGGACCACCCTTTTGACTTAAGCCTGTCTGGTCTAAGCAGTGGATGTATTTACCATCTAACACAGCGGCTGTTGCAAAGATTTGATTGACTGTGACAACACCTGTACCACCTATACCCATGATATAGAGCTGCGCTTCTTCAGGAACTTTATAAACAGGTTCTTCTTGTGCAAAGTCAATGATGAGTTCTGATGTTTTTGCTGCTTTCCTTTTTGCTAAATCTGTTTCATCAGGAATGATGGTGAGAAAGGCAGGGCAGTCGCCTTCTAAACAGCTATAGTCTTTGTTACAACTTGATTGGTGGATTTGCGTTTTGCGTCCAAATTCTGTTTCCACTGGCAGAACACTCATACAATTTGACTTTTCGCCACAGTCGCCACAGCCTTCACAGACTGCTTCATTGATGAGTACACGAAGTTTCGGGTCGGGTGCTTGTTGGCGCTTACGTAAACGTCTTAGATTGGCAGCACAGCCTTGGTCGTAGATGAGTAGTGAGACACCTTTGGTTTGGCTCAGGCTGATTTGTACTTCTTCATAGCGGTCTCTTGTCCAGATTTCGGTACCTTCTGCTAAATCAGATTTGTTGTAGTCGGTGAGCTCGTCTGTGACAACTACAATTCTAGTGACACCTTCTGCTTTGAGCGCTTTGGTGATAGCTGCTACACCCATGCCAGATTCAGGTTGTTGCCCACCTGTCATAGCAACTGCATGGTTATATAGCAGCTTGTAAGTGATGTTGGCATCTGAAGCAATGGCTTGACGAATTGCCATAGAACCTGAGTGGAAGAGTGTGCCATCGCCGATGTTTTGGAAAATATGGTCTGTGCCAGAAAAATAGGATGCACCTGCCCACTGAGCACCTTCGCCACCCATTTGGGTTAAGCCTGTCACATTTCTATCCATGAACATGGTCATGGAGTGACAGCCGATGCCTCCACCAACCACTGCACCTTCAGGAACAGTAGTTGAGCGGTTGTGAGGGCAGCCAGAGCAAAAGTAGGGCGTTCGTGCGCTTTCTGCCATGTTTAGCAGGATGGGTCCATCAGTATTCGCTTCAAGTTTGTGTTGGCTTACTTCGAGTCTACTATCTTGAATGATGCCTTTAAGGCGTTTGTGTAGCACTTTGAGAATCTCATCAGCATCTAGTTCACCATCTGCTTTGACTAAGAAGTGACCGTGTTCGTCTTTTTTGCCTATGATGCGTGGACGTTCACTATGGTTATACAAACAATTACGGATAAGTAGCTCGATGAATTCTCGTTTTTCTTCAATCACAAGAATTTCTTCTAAGCCTTTGGCAAAGTCTTGGATGACACCATCAGCTAGAGGAAAAGGCATATTGACCTTTAAGATGCGGATGCCTAGGTTTTCTAGCGCATCATCGTCTAAATCGAGTGCATAAAGTGCTTGACGTAAATCAAAATATGTCTTGCCTGCTGCGACAATGCCAAGACGTGCTTGGGATGGATTCACGACAATACGGTTGAGTTGATTGGCTTCAGAAAAGCGTTTAGCAGCCTCTAAGCGCCCTTCAAATATTTCTCGCTCTTGTTGAATTGAAACAGGTGCTAGTAAGTAGGGATTGAGGGTAGCTTGCCAAGGTTTGCCATCAAAGCTAAAGTCTGGTTTGATAATTTGCCAGTCATCACGCACGATTGCGGTGCTGTAGGCATCGGCTACATCTGTTACAAATTTTAGTGCTGTCCATAAGCCAGAGTATCTAGAAAGTTCAAAACCGTAGCGACCAAGCCAAAGAACTTCTTCGACATTGCCAGGGTAGAGGATAGGCATGTTGGCATCAAAAAGTGCAAGTTCAGAACCGTGTGGAACGGTTGAAGATTTACAGCTTGGGTCGTCACCTGCGATGGCTAGTACACCACCGTTAGGACCTATGCCAGAATTTTGTGCATGTTTAAAAATGTCACCACTGCGGTCTACGCCTGGACCTTTGCCGTACCACATGCCTAAAACGCCGTCATATTTTGGCTTGGGGAAGAGGTGACTCATTTGTGCGCCGAAGATAGCTGTGGCTGCTAAGTCTTCGTTGACGCCTGGTACGAAGGTGACTTGGTGTTCTTGAAGGAGGTGTTGACTGCGCTCGAGCATCGAGTCGACATTGCCAACAGGTGAACCTCTATAACCAGAAACTAAAGTCGCAGTATTTAAACCAGCACGTTTATCTGCTTTGTGTTGATCTAAGGGCAAACGAACAAGTGCCTGTATACCAGACATAAGGACTAAGCCATTTTCAACAGTATATTTATCATCTAGAGAAAATGAATTTGGTGTTGTTTTTAATGTTCCTTTTTCTAAATTCTGTGCAATTTGGGTCATGATGCCTGTACTCCTGACTTATCTAAATAAGGAATAGCTCGAATAGCTCAAAGGGGTAAGTCACATTTTGACATATTTTCTAAGTTATTCCGTTAACTAGCTTAGAGTTCTTCTTGTTTTCTTGTGTACATTATAACGAAGTATATATGGAATATGCATCTAAATTTGCTACCATATGCTTATTATTAAGCAGTAGTATGCTAAGAAATAAGAAAATTATGACAGAAAAGACTAAATTAATATTAGATTCGAGAGATAAAAAAATTCTAACTTTCTTGCAGCAAGATGCCAAATTAACCAATGCTGATTTGGCTGATAAGGTTGGTTTATCACCCACGCCTTGTTTAAGACGCGTGAAACGATTAGAAGATGCTGGGTATATTCGCAGATATAAGATAGAAGTTGATCGACATAAATTTGGCTACCCTGTTATGGCATTTGTTCAAATCAGTATGACAAAACAAGTAGAAGGTGTGCTTGATAGTTTTGAAAAGCAAATTTGTGAACATCCTAATGTTATTAACTGCTACTTGGCGACGGGTGAGAGCGATTACTTGCT
>CALGZD010000094.1 GCA_937934635.1 uncultured Deinococcales bacterium | reverse complement strand
TTGCGAAATGAGCTTTCTGGAAATTTATGGAAATCAAGCAAGAAATTTAATTGAGGTACATCACATAAAACCAATAGCGTCTCAAAAAGGTGAATATACAATTGATCCTATTAAAGATCTTCGTCCAGTTTGTCCAAACTGTCATACTGTAATACATAACTCTAATCCACCTTATACCATTGAAGAAGTCAAAAAGATGATTTCAAACTCTAAGAAGTAGTATATACTATAAAATAGTGTTATTAGAGAAAATCACTACCTTTCTTTCATCCTCCCAATTCCGCTAGGAATTACAACTTTAAGTTCCACTCCCTCATGCAAAACTGTTTTTATCTGAAAATCTCCACCAAGTTCCTCTGCTCTTTCACTAATAGAATAGAGTCCAATACCATTAGTTACATTCTCTTTTAAGCCAATACCATTATCTTTAATAGTTAGCGTAATCATATCACCCATTCGAATGATCTTGACACAACACAGTGATGCCTTTGCATGTTTATGGACATTGTGAACTGCTTCTTTAATAATTCGGTATATGGCGACTTCTGTTGCAGCACCTAAGTCATCAACCTCACCTGTAACATAAAATGTGACCTTTAGCGCCTCTGATTCAAAAGACTCTAACTCTTGTCTAAGTGCTTCGACTAAACCAAACTGGTCAATCAAACTTGGATACAAATCATGCACCAAAGTTCTCACATCTGTAAGTGTTTGTGACATTTTGTTTTCAAGATTTTTGAGGATAGTGTCGCCTTGCTCAGGCTTGGTGTAGATAAGTTTTCTAGCAGTTTCTAGTTGAAGTGCTGTACTTGCAAGGGTTGGACCAAGTCCATCGTGCAAATCTCTACGAATGCGCTTACGTTCTTCTTCTCGTCCTCGGACAATTTGTTCTCTTGAGTTTTGCAAGGCTTCCGCAAGCAGGTAGTTATGACAAATGATGCTTACATGTTGTGCAATCGTTTTAAGTAAGACAAGTTCACTTTGTGTAAAAACTTCACCAGCAACTCTTCTTGACACCCTAAGTAAACCAAGTGTTTCAGATTCATAGCTTAGTGGGAAATTGATAATATCTGAATTAGCTTGCTTACCAAAACTCGCAATCGGTCTATTGCCTACCTCATCCAACCAAATACCCATAAAGGGTAGTTTCAAAACATTTGCAGTGCTTTCACAGAAGTTATCAAGTGTTGTCTGGGTATCAACAGCATCTTCCATACCTAAACTGAGTTCTTTTAGTACTGTGTAGGGGTCATCCCTCCGTCCATAGAGCATGTAGTTGATGCGTTGCCTTAACGCAAGTTGAATCGGATGGAATAAGATAGCCACAACACCTGTAGCCAAGAAAGAACTTAAAAATCCAAACTGCTGATTAAATATCCACCCTAAAAAACCCACGATACTTATATAAATAAGTAAAACACTCACCGTTAGCGAAGTATAAAGCAAGATTCGCCGTACCAGAGGATCAGTACGCCAAGGGTTGTCTTTGGCAAGTGCTATACAAATCATAACAGGGAAAACATTAAACCCTGTTACGGTCAAGATAGGTCTAGCATAGCTATGAAACCAAGCGTGTGAAACCAGTCCATTTTCATTAAGTGGAAAGAAGTTGATAGAATATAGAATCCTAAATCCATATTCACTAAAAGCTGCAAACAATACTGCGACAAGACCAATAACAATCCACCGCATTTGCTTGCGTAATGATTTTGGGAAAAAGAAGAATTTATATACTAGTAATGCGGTAGGAACAGTATAGACCAGCATCAAAAAAACATAAGAGTAAGGCGCATATTTATGTAAGGTTTTGCCATACATATAGTTGAGAGGCATTTCAGGAAAACATAAAAAAAGCAAGCTGATGCCTATCCATGCATAGGCATAGTACTTAGTCCAATAAGGTTGGAATTTTCCAGTAGGCAAAAGTAACACAAAACATACTGATAACACATTTGTCAGGACTCTTTGTAGAAAAAATAAGAATGCAACAAAGTCAGGTCTATTTGGATTGAAGACAACATAGGCATCAGCGAATCCTGCCATGTTATTACCAAAACACAAAAGGCTATAGGCTGCCATAAGTGGCATACCTTTGCTTGGATGTTTCACTATTAGCCAACAAGCAGCCGTAAAAAAGAAAATTGCAGTTGAAGCATTTGTGCCAAGCCAAACATAAAGCAGCGAAACATGACGACCAAGTACACGATTTTGAAAATATTGATAGTAGTAGGGTGCGCCTAAAATACTTAGAACTACTGAAAACACCAATAGCAGAATCCAAAGCCACACAAGGGCTTTAGTAAGATAGCCTTTTTGCTGCCAAGTTAAGATATTTTTTGTAAAGTTTTTTGTAAATTCTGGTGCTACTGTCATGAGCTATACCACTTTAGAAGGGAGTTACTTTAAAAAGGATTGGGTTAAGAAAGACTGGGTTAAGAAAGACTGGGGTAGGCTCGAGCCTCAAAACCGTTCTCTCGTAATTTCTGCACAGCTTCTACTCTACTCGCCACTTGCAACTTGGAAAGAATAGAACTGACATGGTTTCTTACCGTTTTCTCAGTAATATTACATTGGTCGGCAATGTCTTTATTGGCTAACCCCCTAGCCATAAGATCCAAAATATGGTTCTCCCGCTTTGAAAGTTCACTAAAGTGTTGATTCGTAGTCGTATTTTGTAATTGTCCAAAGTAATCTTGTATCTGCGTAGCAATTATATTGCCATACACAGCATTGCCACTGACAATCAATCGAATCGTACAAATAAGCTCATCATGTCCTATGCCTTTAAGGATATAGCCCTTTGCACCTGCCTGAAGTGCTTTAAAGACATTACTATCATCATTAAACATCGTAAGAATCAAAATATTGATGTCTGGACAGGCTGCCATAATATCTTTTGTAGCTTCAATACCATCTGAAGGCGGCATTCTAACATCCATCAAAATAACATCGGGCTCGAGCTCTTTTGCAAAGCTAACAGCATCTATTGCCGTGTCTACTTCACCAACAATCTCAAAACCTTCAACATTTTCTAGCAATAAACGTAAACCATCACGAAAAAAACTGTGGTCGTCCGCAATCAAAATTCGAATATGCTTGTTAGCATTTGTTTGCATCAATCTCCTCCCTTCCTAGTTCTTAGTTCTTGTTTTCTAGTGTATGCAACAATTTAGATAGCAATATAGATGTGCCTTTAAGTGAATCTTTAAATAAATACAGTCTTTTTTCTAAAATACAATCTTTTTGACATTACTTCATGTCCTACTTTAGCATTCTAGTAAACATAGATAGGCGCATGTGTATAGGCAATGCATGGGCAATACATGGGCACATG
>CALGZD010000093.1 GCA_937934635.1 uncultured Deinococcales bacterium | reverse complement strand
ATCAGCTAGGGGCATTTGAGTTCAAAGACAGACCTATTGAGATTGTTTCATACATATCTTTTCATACATAGCGTGTAAACTAAACCTTAAGCAGTTCAGAACTACAAGCAAAATTACGAAATATATTGCACTTCCCTGTTCTGAATAATGTTTAGATTGTGACAGAGCTATGTTTCAACTTATCTTTCTTCTGACTGTACTTGCCATCCTTGCGGGGTTGATTGCTTTTTTGGGCGATCGTCTAGGCAGTTATGTCGGTAGAAAGCGTCTTAGCCTCTTTGGTTGGCGTCCTAGACGTACAGGACGTTTTATCGGCATCCTTGCAGGGGTTCTGATTATGTTTAGTACCCTCGGTGTTGTTTCGCTTATAGATAGAGACTTAACACGGACGATTATTCAGGCAGATGACATTCGTCGTGAAAATGCACAGCTCAATGAAGAACGCAATTTACTTCAAGAAGAAATTCAACAGGGGCAAGAACAACTGGCTACAGCCCAGCAAAATTTTCAAGTTGCTTCACAAGAGCGTGATAGCGCCTTGACTGAGCGTGACGCTCTTGTCAGTGAAACTGCTACGCTCACAGATGAATTGACGACCTTGAGAGCGCAAAACATTCAGGCGGATGCACAACTTAGTCAAGTTCTTACAAATTTAACTGCTGCTGAAGCAGACTTAGAGAGTGCGAATAGGGAGAGAGAACTAGCGCTACTGGTTCGAGATAGTGCTGTGCTTGAGCGAGACAATGCTGTTAATGATGCAAATGACGCTGAGCAAAAATTACAAGTGGTTCGAGAAGATTTAGAGACTGCAAAGAGGGAAAGGGAATTGGCGCTACTGGTTCGAGATAGTGCGATTCTTGAGCGAGATAATGCGGTCAATGCTGCAAATGATGCTGAGGAAAAATTAGACTTGGCTCGAGCCGAGTTAGATAGCTCCCAAAGTGAACTTGCAGATTTAGAAGCAGTTTTAGTGAGTACACAAGAAAATCTTGACATTGCCAAAATTGAAATCAATCAATCCTATATCGAAGCAAATCGTTATTCTCAAGAAGTTACAAAATTAAAAAATCAAATCAGTGATAATTTGCTCGCCAACCAACAAACGCTTTTTAGAGCAAATCTACTGCGGGACCAAGCTGAGGCTTTACAAAGGCAAAAAGAGCTTTTGGAGCAAGAAAAATTGGCTTTAGAATCTAGCAATGCAGAGTTGCAATTTACACTAGATGATCTTTTTATGCGTGAACTTGTTTTAGAGAGTAAAGTTAAAGAGTTGCAAGAAAGGTTAGATTCCTCGACAGAAGAAGCTGAAGCGAGTCGGGCACAACTTGCAGAAATTAGCCAACGTGCTTTTAGCTATGCCAAGGGCGAGACGATTTACAATGCACTGATAGACGCTTCAACAACAGAAGAAGCTTTTGAACAACTGTCAGCGATGGTTACAAGTGCAAAACAAGTTGTTAGTAATCGTGGTGCTTCAGGTCTCAATGTGTCTTCTGAAAAGGTTGATAGTGTCATCCAAGAAGTTTTACAAACAGAAGAAGGAGATGTAGTAACTCTAACGGCACCAGACTTCATAGTCATGGGTCAAGCGGTCAATCCAGAAGTGAGTATTGCTGAAAATAGTGTCGTTGCTGAAGCTGGAAAACTCATTGCAACACGGCAATTGACTGTTGAGGAAAGTAGCACAGTTGAAAGCCTAGAAAGTGAATTGTCACTCTTGGCTGAAGATGCCAATAAGCGATTACAAAGCCTAGGTATGTTGAGTAAGCTATCACCTATTCAAGAGGATGTTTCAAACTTTGTGCAAACATTGACGGATCATCAAGGTTCTGTTGTAGTGGGACTTGTCACGACAGAAGCGATTTATAAGGCAAGCGCAAGTGGGCTCGAGCTGTTAGTCTTGCGCTAAGATAAATAATAAGATGACTAAATGCTGGAAGTAAGACTCCTCAAAGATATTGACGAAATTGCCTTTTGTGAAGACATTCAAAAAGCAGCATGGGGTATGCATGATGCAGAAGTTGTTCCTGCGCCTCAAATTAATGCGCTCTACTATTCGGGGGGAATGGTTGCAGGAGCCTTTGATGGTTCAAAGCTTGTAGGCTTTATCTTAGGCTTCCTTGCTAAGCACGCTGCCAATCCAAACCCGAACGCAGTTCTTGAAAGAGATGATGTTGGCATTCATTCACACATGATGGCAGTGTTGCCTGACTATCAAGGACAAGGTATTGGTAGACGTTTGAAATGGTTTCAACGTGATTGGTGTTTATCCGAAGGCTATAATTGGGTGAGCTGGACTTTTGATCCATTACAAGCAAAAAATGCCAAACTAAATTTTGAGTATTTTGGTGTTTTTGCCAACCACTATAAAGTCAATGTCTATGGTGAAATGCGAGATGATTTAAATCGAGGTATGGAAAGTGATAGGTTGTTGGCATGGTGGGATTTGAAGGCTGAATCAGTTCAAGACCTCAGCGAGGGTAAAGCCCAGCCACAAGAAAATATAAAGGAAATACCATACGCTTTAAAGATAAACGAAAAGTCTTTAGTGCCAAATCTGGAACTGGATGAAAAAATCGTTCGTCTTGAAATACCTAAAAACCTTGTTGCATTACTGCAAACAGATTTAGACTTTGCTCATGCGTGTCGTAAGGTGACACGAGACGTGTTTTTGGATTACTTCGCAAAAGGTTATACAGCCAAGCGTTTTGTTGAGAGTAGCTATATTCTTTACTTACCGTAATTCTTTTATTCTGATTTTTCCAAAGCTGCCATAGCTGCGCCAACAATACCAGCATTATTGAGGAGCTTTGCTGGAACCATTTTGGTTTTTACATCGATGTGCGGAAAGAACTTTTCGCTACGCTTGCTCACACCACCGCCAATAATAAATAAATCGGGTGAAAAAAGGAATTCTAAGTGATTTAAGTATTTTTCGACGCGACCTGCCCACTTTTCACAACTTAAATCTTCCTCTTCACGAATGCGTGCAGCAGTCCATGCCTCAGCTTTTGGGTGTTTACCAACACCAACGTGACCAAGTTCTGTATTTGGTACAAGTTTGCCATCTAGAAAAAGTGCAGAACCAATGCCAGTACCAAAGGTTAGTAGTAAGACAATACCATCGACACCTTTACCTGCACCAAGTTTCACTTCTGCTAATCCTGCTGCGTCAGCGTCATTGAGAACGGTAACAGGGCAACCTGTTTTCTTTTCAAAAAGTGTATCGGCATCTGTGCCAATCCATTTTTTGTCCACATTTGAGGCTGAAAGTGTGTGTCCTTTTTTTACAATCGCAGGAAAAGTACAGCCGATAGGCGCATCTTTCCAAGAAAAATGGTCAGCTAGTGCCGCAACGGTTTTGGCAACAGCTTTTGGCGTAGCTGGTTGTGGCGTAGCTATGCGGTGACGCTCGGCTACGAGTTTACCTGTTTTTACATCAATAGGAGCACCTTTGATGCCAGACCCACCAATGTCTATACCTAAGATTGTTTCTTTCATGAGTTTAGTTTAAAGGGTTTATGATGATAATAAAAGCACACTAGTGGGTGTGTTAATGATTGTTGATGTTTCAAGTACTACGCTTTTTGCGAATGAGCCACGATAGCCCCAAGCTTGCTAGTAGGATGAGACTTGCTGCTATCAAATAACTGATGCGAATATTAATGTTGCCAGCATCAAAGTCACCTTCGATAGATGCTCCTGCCAGAACTGCCATAAGACCGCCAGGAGTACCACCAATGGCTGAGGCAAGCAGAAAGGCAGGTAGATTCACCTTACAAAAGCCTGCTGCAAAATTAACTACGTCGCCTGGCATGAATATGAGCCTAGCAATTAGGGTACTTTCGAAGGTGTTCTGCTGAAGTCGTGTGACAAAGTTTTTTCCTAAACCAGTTTTAGAATCATCTGCACTGCTAAGTTGCTTTGGGCGAAAGTATGCAGCAAGGTAATAACTAATCACTAAAGATAAAAGTGTTGCGACCATGCTTAATAGAAAACCAAAGACAATGCCATAGAGATAGCCCGCAGCCACGACTAAAAGTGTACTAGGTAGTAGCAATATGGGGCGAATCAGAAAGGATACAAATACAGCACCAATACCTAGTGGATGTTCTTTTGCAAAACTAACAAGTTGTTGTAAAAGTTGATTAAATGTAATGTCTTGAGTTCTAGCAATTATCCAGAAACTAAGAATAATAAGAAGCCAAAATACAAAAACAATTATTTTTTGCCATTTGGCAGATTGATTGGACACATGAATAGTTTAGCGATAGCTAATGGGAGAGTATGCCATATATATTGCATTTTGGGTGTATCCAAAACATATTCAAATATGATTTTGCGACATACTATGTATACTTATTTTAAGCTCATATCATTTTTTGTAAGATAGTATCAACTTCTTTGATAGAGATAGCTTTATCGTGCCAACGTACATCGTCTGGAGTCATGTGCTTAAGTTTTCCTTCAGGAAAGCTATCAACCTCTTTTAAAAACGATTTGTATGAACCACACTTTCTAGCGAGTTGTGCAAAGCCTTCGTCTTGTGTGAGCCAGTAGCAAATGTTCCAAGTTTGATGATTAGAGAAAGCTGCCTTTTCCAGTTCTTGTGAATGTTCTTGTGAATGTTCTTGTAGAGAGGTTGGGGGAGATATAGGATTAGACGACATACAATTAGCCCTCTACAAGCGTGGCAAAGACATCTTGTTGCCAGCCTTCTTGTCGTAAGACGCAGCTCATTTCTATGAATGAAAGCGCAGTATTTGCATCGAATTCAACAGCTTTACCACTTTCTGTTTGTGCTGCCTCGCTAATAAGCTCACGAACAAGGTCTTCTAAAGCCTTATTAATTTTTGGCTTGAGCAAAGTGTGCAGTGTTTCAATATGATATGTAGGGTTATCAGCCATTGTATCTACCTCCCAGTTAGAAAATACAAAGCTTAGATGGAAAGTCCTTCAAGACACTAATTCAGTGTTGAATTAAAGGATTTTCTGGAGAAGAATTTGTAGGGATAATTAAGTACGTAGTAGCGAAACCATAAGCACATCATGGTCTTCACTAAGTTTTGTAATAAGCAAAAGCTTGTATTACGTGTACTTATAAAATCCTAACACTATGCTCATTGATGTGATATGTCATCCCTCTTACAAAAGGTTCATGCTGTAGCAAGCTAATGCGTAGCATTGCTATTGACCATCCAAAAAGAATCGATTGTAGACATTGTTCTGACTCTAACGGATTCTGAGTCCGATGGGTATGCACTTCAATAAATCTCCCTAAATCCCCCTTGATAAGGGGGACTTTCACAAGATTCCCCACTTATTAAGGGGGGCTAGGGGGGATTGCTTTAAGAAATTATTGGCTGTCAGAGAGTGGACTCAAAAAACGTTAGAATGAGACATTGTTGTACTAAATTAGAAATATCCCTTAAGTTAGCGCTAATTAGGCGATGTTCATTGTCTGCGCTACAGAAATTGCTACAAAAAAGCATCCTGCTTACATGAACAGGATGCTTTAGATATTGCTTCTGTGTTTTGGTATCTCTTAATGTGAACCGAGGATATGAAATAACTCTTCAGGGTCTACTAAAACATCTCTAGGCTTACTACCTTGGTAAGGTCCAACAATTGCTAGAGCCTCAAGTGAGTCCATAAGCTTGCCTGCTCTGGCATGACCAACTGACAAGCGACGTTGCAATCTGGACACACTAGCCTGACCTTCATTGACAACCATTTCAGCAGCTTCACGAAGCTTGTCGTCATTCCAGTCAACAAGG
>CALGZD010000092.1 GCA_937934635.1 uncultured Deinococcales bacterium | reverse complement strand
CTTTCAACACGCTAGTGCCAAAGAGCTTGCCAAACATCCAAGCATCGCTCCCTTGCTGACAGGTCAATTGGGCTCTACTAGTTATTTAGTTGCAGAGGGCAAAGTTACTGAACTAAATAAAGTTCTAAAAACTTTAGGCATCGTAGCGAATAAAACAGTTGAACAAAACTTAGAACCTAAAGTTGTTGAAAAAGAAGAAAGCATGAAAAAAGGCTTACCCACTCGCAAAATGCGTGAGATGATTGAAACAGCCATCAGCACAGAACGCAATCTCCAACTAAAATATAATGAAGAAAAACATACCTATGACCGCTATGGTTACACAAGAGTGTCTAAAGGAAAGTCTGTGACTGAGGAAATTATTCCTGATAGTGTTTACTACGAAGGGTCCACCCCTTACTTCTATGGAAAAACTGTAAAGAATGATAAAGGTAGAGATATTCGAATCGGTTACATCACCGAGATATCTGTGATATAGAATCAACTACTTTTTAAGTGACTTGTACCAAGCCTTTGTATTTTCAAATCCTGCGGTGTAGTGGTAGTTCATTTGCTCTTCACTATATTGGTGTTCTGAGAAGTACGGACAAGCACGGCGAGATAGGCAAGTGTTTGCACAACCTGAGTTGTCCTTTACTCTATGACCAATACAACTTTTGATAGAAAAATCAGCTTTGCTGACAGCACCAGCAGGGCAAGCTTGCATACAGTCTTTAGTCGTGCAACTATCACAGGGTGAAGCTTTAGCCTCTTCAACGCATGGTTCTAAATCCGCATTGGTTAGGAAACAAGCTCGGTGAGCAAACCACAACCCATAGGTTGGGCTTATATCTAAACCCAGCGGAGATTGATGTGACCAGTTAGCAAGTCGAGCTAAGCGCTGTAGTGGTATGACGTACTGACTACTTGGGTAAAGCCATTCAAAACTTGGCTTATCAAGATAGTTTGCAATAAATGCTTGCGTAAGCTCTATACTAAAATCGTCAACTGGATGCTCAGTTTGAGGCTTAACCCTAGAAAAACTCTCCCAAAAATCTGTACCAGCATGTCCAATTAAAACCAAGCTTTTGTAGTTTTGTATGGGTACATTGCCTTTTTGTAAAAGGTCGATAATATCTGTTATTAATGCCTCTGTTTTCAAAACAGAAAAGAGCTTGAAACCGTGTTCGGCCAGATATGCTTTTCCTTCATTAACTTTATTGCTTGTCATAATCTAAAGGTAGGGCTTTAGGTATGAGCTGTCAAGAACGGCAGCAAAGGTCTTCCGATTTCTATCATTGTACAAGGTGTGTTTTTGTGCAATGATAGCTGTAAAATCAATGATTTAAACTTGGGAGATACTTAAACTTTATGGATTTTTTAAACCCCTATGCAGTAGCAGATATACAACTTCTAGAACTAATAATTAATTTGGCTATAGGCTTGTTAATGGCTTTAATCTGGGCTTTCGTTGTTAGTAAATCAACTCGCCTAGTTGTAGATGTAAGACAGTATCTACCAATATTTTTACTCCTTATCCCAAGCATGATTTTAATCATAACTATTATTAAGAGTTCTATCGCTCTATCTTTAGGCTTGGTCGGAGCGCTGTCAATTGTCCGCTTTCGCACACCCATAAAAGAACCTGAAGAATTGCTATATCTTTTTGTTGCTATAGCCATAGGTCTTGGTTTAGGAGCAAATCAGTTAGTTCCTACTCTCATAGGCTTCATAACCTTTGTTTTGTGTATGCTTCCATTTGCAGTCTTTAAAGGCAATAACCTACGTTCACAAAATAGCTTCTTAGACTTAAAGTTATACCCTTCAGAGGAAAAAACGATAAATATTCAAGCTTTAGGGCAGGAACTTGATACTATGAAGTTTACATACAAAATCAAACGCATTTTTGAAGATGGAAATGCAAGTGAAATCTTACTAGAAACGTCAAAACTAGGTTTGGAAGAGCTCGAGCTCATCAAAACTGCACTCAACAAACATTGCGAACGTTATGAGTTAGCCCTATCTAGCAACGCTCGAGTAATAACCTAAAATAAGCTTAATAAACAGTATGTCAAAACAAAACCTCACTTTCCTAATTACGACTCTTGTCGCAGTTATCCTATTGGCTACAGGCAATTACCTCTATAAAAACACTAGTAAAATAAATGCGTTAAATGCCTACATAACTTCTAATTGTAGTATGTCTGAAAATTTTTGTTTAAGCTTACAAAACGCGCTTAGACCTCTACTCTCTCTAGGCTATGAGGTGGAAATACAAAAAATATCAAAAGAGGTTTTACCATCAATTCATATATACTTATCAGATGCTGCACTACGTAAAATCAACAATAAACGTAATGATACGCTAGAAAAAATCATCCCAATATTATTAACAGATAAAAATGATTGGGTAAAAGGAAACCTAGTTGCAGACGATGGACAAAGCAAAAAAGAAGTACCAGTAAGTCTACGTCTTAAAGGAGATTGGGGAGACCATCTTCTTACACCTAGCAAATTATCATTCCGAATTGACCCCAAGGATAACGAAACCGTAATGGGAATGAGTCGTTTTTCCATACAACATCCTGGTACTCGGTACTTCTATTTTGAACCCATGATAATGAACCAAATGCGACAGCGCGGCGTTCTAACACCACGTTACTTTTTTGCCCGTGTTTGGATTAATGACTACCCTATTGGTGTTATGGCACTTGAGGAGCATTTCACAAAAGAGCTTTTAGAATCTCAAGGGCGACGAGAAGGTTCAATTCTAGGTTTCGATGAGGACCCCATATGGCATCAGAGACATTTAAACCACAACACACATAAAAACCATCAATTTCTAGTTCGTAATGGCATTAATAGAGGCTATACGACACATCAACTCATAGATCTTTCTTTAAAAGACTATAGAAAAGTTACACATGTAAGCAATGACTTACCCTCTACACAAAGTAACCTAGGACAAAGTCTCCTTAATGACTATCTTAAAGGTAGTATTGGTGCGAGTCAGGTTTTTGACTTACAACAAATCAGTTCTTGGTGGGTCATTTCTCATATGTGGGGCGCATGTCACGGTCTCGTTGACCATAATCGAAGATTCTATTTTAACACTATTACTAATAAGCTAGAACCCATTGCCTTTGATTCTAGCCCTGAGCCAAGCAAATTTAAAATGTGTGCCGATGAGCTTCATACAACAAAGTTATTTACTGATTCCAACTTTCTTGAGTATCTCTATTCTGAATTAGAGTGGTGGGCAAACTTACTGTACGACGAAAAATACATTGATGATTTTGAACAAGAAAAACAACATTATAAAACCTTACTTGATATTGAAGGACTAGAATACCCAGATACAAATGTACACGTTTTGCGTAGCAATCTTTCTAAACTGATAGAAAATGTAGTAAAGATTATTCCAGAACATGAAGCTGATGATGGCAAATTGTCGAAATTAGATGACATTAGTTACAAAGTTTTCTTAGAAGGTGATATCGACTTTTATATGCCTTTACGTAGCCATGTTTATTTTGATAATCCATCAAATCGAGATGAGCTAACCATTGAGCTTAAAAACCTCACCCTCGATAAAATCCGTATTAAAGAAATATATTACCAACATAGCAACAGTAATAATCATGAAGTTCTAGACAAAGACTTTTTTATAGACACTTTTAATGAGGAAAATCCTGAAGCAAATACACACAAAACAACACGCACTATTAGATGGCATACAAATTATCCTCAAAAAAGTGAGTTGAGAATTTCTTATCAACTTAAAGACAAAAGCTATGACCAGCTTATCCCTCTTCAACACCGCAACCATGATTTTTCCTTTAGTAATCTCCTTGAGAACACCAATGAAGTCTCTTCTAAAATCATCATTCAGGAAAACCAACAAAACATTATTTTCCCACCAGCAAGATATGTTTTCAACAAAAATTATAGCTTGCCAAAAGGGTGGTCAATGCTAGTACTGCCAGGCAGTGAATTGGTTTTTGAAGGCGTTTCCCTAAGGCTACAGGGCGAGCTGAACATGGTTGGTGATTTAGACAATCCTATCCATATCAACGTCAAAACAAACACAACATTCAAAGGAATAGGTATTTGGGGAGGTATTCATGTAGTACAATCAGATAAACTATCGCGGCTCGAGCATGTCTATGTACATGGCAACGATGCAAACTTAGCTAACAGACAAGACTATTTTGGCTTAACTGGCTGTTTAAATTTCTATGAAAGCGATGTGGAAATTTACCAAAGCCACTTTAAAAATGCACAATGTGAGGACGCACTAAACATCGTAAGATCAACGTATCACCTGAATCAGATTCATATTGATTCCAGTCGTGCAGATGCTTTTGATAGTGACTTCTCTGAAGGTACTATCACAAACAGTCATTTCACAAATATTGGTAATGATGGTGTCGATATTTCTGGCACTACACTTGAACTCAATGATTCTTTCTTTACTGCAATTGGAGACAAAGCTATATCTGTAGGTGAAAAATCTCAACTAATCTCAGACAATCTGCTTATCAAACAAACTTCAACAGGCGTAGCTAGTAAAGACCTATCAACTGCCAAGCTTAGCAACATAAGTTTTGAAGACGTGAAAGGCACAGGACTAATAACTTACATAAAAAAACCAGAGTATGGACCAGCAAGTATCACTTGTGGCAACTGTACATTTATAAATACAGCAGAAACATATGCAAATCAAAGTTATAGCACTATTACACTTGATGACAAAAATACAGGCATTCAAAACTTCACCCACAAGCAAATGCTAGAAATCGGCTACATAGAACAGTGATAACACCTCGTTTTTTTCAAAAGGTAGGGGGTTAGATTGAAAAACCAATTTCGATTTGAAAAAAAAGTTCCTATGCAAGTAGGTCACTATTCAGAATTCTGGCATTATCTGTACCAGCTTGGTCTGTGTCCTAGAAAAAGTTTTGAAAGTAGGAAAGTACACTCTGTATACTTAGATAAATTATCTTTTGATTACTACCACGATAATGTAGCTGGTATTAGTCAAAGGCACAAAGTACGCTTGCGTTGGTACAATGAAAATACTGAAAAAATCACGCTAGAAATTAAACGTAAGTATAATACGGTCTCTGACAAACCAAGCTTGAGCTTACAAAACAATTCAAAACAAAACCTTTTTTCAAGTAATGCAGTTAATCAACTTTTAGATTCTAATGCTATTCCTGCGAACTACCTACAAGTTAAGTCATTATATCCTGTGTTGTATGTCGAGTACTTAAGAGAATACTATATACTTAGCAAAAATATTCGAATGACTATCGATAGAAATATAAACTATAAAAAGCTTTTCCCTACTCCATCTGGAAAAACTGAAAACTCTGATGTAGATGTGGTAGTCGAATTTAAATATGACCTAGCCAGTCAAAATTCTATTGAAAAATTACTATATGGCTTACCTTTTAGGATTTTTAGACACTCTAAATATGCAATAGGTATAGATACAGTTTATGGATAAAAACATCTGTGGTACACAAATCCGTCGAAGTATCGTATTTACATGCTGAAACACTGTACTATTAACACTACAGTATAAAACTACAGCATCAACACCACAGTATGAACACTACATTATGAAAACCATAATATAAAAACTACAGTATGAACACTACATTATGAAAACTATTTTGTTAAAAACCCCCATAATACTAACTAGTACTTTTCTTATAACAACTTTTTTATCATTGGCAATAGCTCAAGAGATAAACATGAATAATCCCAAAAGTTTATCTACTCTCAATCAGGAAAATTTTTCTTTCTTTTATGCTGGGCATGTGTATGGTGGTCACGACCCTGAAAGTTATTGGCAAATTTATGATACTGATTACCCTGCAACTTCACTTCTGAAAAACATATCGCTACTAAAAGAGTTTGACTTTGCGGTGTTTGGTGGCGACACCATCCAAAAATGCCTGCCAGAAACAATAAGTGATGTAGAAGATATGCTGCTAAAACGCTTAGAAATGCCTGTTTTCAACTCTGCGGGAAATCATGATTTATGTTTAATGGAGCAGTACGGTTTTGAAGATACAACTAGTTTTACTCTGGGCTCGAGCCTCTTTTTAATTGTCAGCTCTGATGCAAATCAGTTAGAAGAAAAATATGTTAGTTGGCTTATCAGTAAACTCGATGAAGCTCTAACCGCAAACAACATAGAAAACGTTTTTGTATTCACACATAGACCTATCTTATTCAGTCTAGTACCAGAGCTCGAGCTAGCAAGAGAATTAACTAATGTTCGCATCAAAACAAATCAAGATTCGGTAGAAAGCCTCAGACCCACTCTAGATATATATAGCAAAAGCGAAAAGAATCTATATTGGTTTTCTGGTGATGCTGGCATAAAATATCCTATAGTAACTCACTTATATAGTAAAAATATAAGACTCTTTTCTTCTGGACTATACGACAGCAGCTATGATAATGTCATAGATGTACAAGTAACTTCAAATTTAGGCAAAAGTCAAGTAGAAATCAATATCATCAGCCTAGATGAGCATAAATATTCTTCACTCGATGACTATTCCCATCAGTGGCTAACTCAATTTAACCAACCCTTAGATAACAATATAGCCAACAGGTTAAAGCACCTAAAATCCAGTCTACTAACCCTAGAAACTGGATTTTCTCTCCAAGCTCTAGATACTTCTGTTTATGATAATTACGATATTCTAGGTTATATCGACACCGCTACCTACGACCCAAAGTATGAGACTCTAATGCTCAGAGGCTGGAGACCTATTGAAACTACTAAGAATTCACAACTATGGTTTGGCTACAATAGCGATTTGAAACTACTTCTACAAAAGGCAACTACCCATGAACGTCCAGATGTCGCAAAAATATATGGAGATGAGCAGTTACTATCTGGTTTCGAATTAACCTTTGCTGTAGTTAACCCTAAAGGCAACATAAAAGATGATAATCTATGCTTTTTCAGTAGACTTGATTCAGATCATGTTTTTTTACTACCTTTTAATAACAAGCAACTTACCTTTTTTTGTGATTCTTATCCTTCAAACAGATAGTCCTTGTAGCCCATATCTACTAATAGTCTACTAATACTAGCGTTTCCACGTAATATTGACCTATGCTAAATGAGTTCGTTCCTACTCGTTACGAAGCTCCACGATTAACTGACCACGATTAACTGACCTAGGTCAGTTAATCGTGGAAGAGCTTTACTAATGCCAATTTACAAAAAACCTGCCACCGCTTGAAGAAAAACCAACTTCAGCCCAACCACTTGCATGTCCTCCAGGTCTCAAATGTGCCCAATGGTTAATATTTTGATATCCCCCACTCTGAAAGCTTTTACCGTGATTATCACCATTGATAGAAATAACAGGTTTACCATATGCCCTTACTAAAGAAACTAATTCACTATTAAAACTTCCACAAACGCTTATAGGGCAACTAGTTGGGTCTGATTGCATAACTAGTACAACCGCTGAACGGTTTTGTCTAGTAGCTTGTGTAAATCTTTGTTTGAGAAAAGATATATTTGAGCTCAAAATATGTTCTATCGTTGCCTTGGGAAGAGGGTAGTTACCAGGTAAGTTTGGTAATGTCAGAATCACAAATTCAATATTGTCATATTCCCAAGCCGCATTTTCTAATAATTGAGCCTGTCTTACTACCGTAACTGCTTTACTTGGGTCAGCACCACGTGTTACCTCTGTTGTACTAGGAGAACCAAGTATTATTCCTCTAAATAAACTAAGCGCTCTATCCGCATTTGGACAATCATTATATTCATTATCGCCAATAGCAACTAAAAATGGTATAGATGATTGATTGAACAGTTGTTTTCTGCTTGTATACAATGTTTGATTACAATTAGTTCCACCAGCAAAAATATCACCAACGTGTACGATAAAAGGCATCTGATTAGTTGCTACTTGGCTAAAGATATTAGTAACTTTGGAAAATTCACTATTTGAGTAGGGTGTGTCTCCAAAAGCAGCAAATCTTGTTACTTTGTTACTAACAGTCACAGTAACTGTTAGGTCTTTGCTTACTGTACCAGCAGAATTTGTAGCAATCAATGTATAAGTTGTTGTTGTTAAAGGTGATACAGTTAGGCTGTTTCCTGTACGATTACCTAAACTTGTAATTGAAATATTTATGGGCGCTGTACCTGTAACACCCCAGCTTAGTATCGAACTTTCTCCTTTGAGAATATTTATAGCACTAGCAGTAAAACTTGTAATCTTTGGTGCTTCTACTGGCATTTTGACTGTAATAGTCACATCTTTAGTTACTGTACCAGCAGAGTTTGTAGCAATCAGGGTGTAAGTTGTTGTTTTCGCAGGCATTACCTCGACATTGTTTCCTGTACGATTGCCCAAACTTGTAATCGAGATATTTATGGGCGCTGTGCCCGTAACATTCCAACTTAGTTCCGAACTTTCTCCTTTTACGATATTTGTAGCACTAGCTGTAAATTTTGAGATTGTTGGCTGTTGTATGACAGTAATAGTCAAATCTTTAGTTACTTTACCAACAGAATTTGCAGCAATCAGCGTATAAGTTACGTTTTTAATAGGCGATACACTAATATTATTACCACTAAGATTACCCAAACTAGTAATTGAGATATTTACAGGCTCAGTACCTACAACTTCCCAATTCAGTGTTGTACTTTCCCCCTTAGAAATCCTTTGAGGATTAGCTGTAAAATTCTTGATGATTGGTAGTACTTTTTGAGGTGCTTGTGGACCAGATGCACTATTATTTACTGATTCTACTGGAGTGACCGTAATCGTTAAATCTTTACTTACTTTACCAGCAGAATTTGTTGCTACCAAGGTGTAAGTTGTAGTTACAGTCGGCAACACACTAGTGCTGTCACCTTTAATATTATCTAAACCACTATCCAAACCCTCAATTACTATATCTGTAAACTCTGAATCTACCACTTTCCAACTCAACATCACTTCTTCGCCAGCAACTATAGTTGTTTGTGATGAAGTGAATCCCACAATTTTAGGAATCCCTTCATTAGTCCCCGAGTGATTTGTACAAGCAGATAACCAGAAAATTATTATGATTGATAAAAACCCTTTTCTCCTCATAATAATAACTATAACAAATTTTACAAATGTTTAGCTATTTTTCAGTAATACCTATGTAGAAACACAAATGGAAACACCTATAAATACAGTTTTGTCAGCAATACTTCACGAATTCAAAGTTAAACATAGCGCTAAACCTTTAAAAAAGACTTAACACGTTCCAAATTCGTTACAAAATCCGCTAGATTGCTAAAGCGTTTTTCTAAATCACACTCCAAGCCAGCCTGAAGCACGTTTTCAAATTCAGGATATGCCTCAGCTCCAACATCAGTAAAACACCTTGGTGTTCCTTTTGCTATCGCTTTTCTCTTTTCTTCAAGTGAAAGCTCAAAGTCATAGCTCATAACCGTATGTTCGGTGTACAAAAAGAATAGGGTAGCAGCAAATGCATAAACTTCTGATTGCATGTCATAGTGAATCGCTTGCTGCTCTTCTAAAAGCGACCTACAAGTTTCTGGTGACTGAAAGTGGACTAGTCCACCCTTATACAGTGGATTGGTTTTGTCTGCTTGATAGCTCAAGCCAAA
>CALGZD010000091.1 GCA_937934635.1 uncultured Deinococcales bacterium | reverse complement strand
TTGGATCGAGAACTTTGGATGTTGTACCTGTAACACTGGTACCAATTAGAACTCTTGCAGTTTCAGTATTTGGAGCTCTAACAGTTCTTTCGATACCATTGACAGATAAGTTTTGTAACTGTTCTCCACAAACAATAATTTCTAGTTGTTGATCATACTCCTCTGTAAGTGCCTGAAAAATATTTGTTCCAGTTAAAGTGACTTCAACACCACCATTTTTTGTGCCTTGTGTTGGTGTTATTTCTGTTAAAGTCGTTGCTGCTACAGGTTGTGGACCAGTATTACAAGCTACTAAAATAAAAAAAAGTGAAAAAGTAATAAGTGTTAACAGTTTTGAAGGTTTTGTGTGCACGACTAGCTCCCTATTTATTTGTATTCGATAAAATATTCAAAGGTAATATATTATGTTATAACTCATATTCATTTTCATGTTCTAGTGTCAATACATAGTATCTTTACTATTAAAGACACTAATTTCAAAAATTGTGAATCTAAATAAGTTTTAAGTTGATGAGATTTTAAAACTGATCTTGCAGTCCAATCAAGGTCTATAGTTGCAGTTGAACCAGTAATTCCCCAAGCTTCCTCACTAGAAAGGTAAGCAACATAATTTGCTACATCCTTCGGTTCTAACAGCTTTTTAACTGCAACAGCATCTAAGAAAATTTTTTCCTCAACTTCATTTTCACTAATGCCACGTGTTTTTGCTTGGTCAGCAATTTGTGCTTCTATGTGCCAGTAATGAGTGCTACTCTGTGCATGGTATTAGAGAGTGATTGAGTGTGTTGGTTCAATATGTACAACGATATTACCAAAGGTGCTACCTCCACCTAAGTCAGTCAGTGTTTCATTGCTTAGTTCGTTTAAGCCTTTTTTATCAGGTGCTAACTTTGACCACCACAAGCCAAGAGCAATCACAGTACCTTGTGGTGCTTGGTCACTAATGAGGGTTTTACGTTGAATACTGCCTTGAGCGCTAGTGATAGTGGTATAGCTTTGATCTGCAATAGAAAACTTAGTAGCGTCCGCAGGATTAATCAATACTTGAGGCTCTCCACCTGACGCATCTAACAAGCTTTGGATATTACCCATGCTACTATTCACCATGTGTTTACCTGGTGGGCTTATTAAACGAAGGGGGTAGGTTTCGTTTGTTTGTAATGTAAAGGGTAACTGTTTTGGGGAAGGTGAAAAACGAATTTTGCTATCAGGAAAGGCGCTACCATTTTTAAATGGTGTGTAGTTTTCGGGCACAGATAGTTTTAGGTGACCTTTTTCTTTTAATTCAGTTGCATTAATGTTTGCAAAAAGAGCATCATCTGTATCAAGTAAATCAGTGATGATTTCATCTGCTGACCAATTCAGAACTTCATTATCCAGATCTAAACGCTTGGCTAAATCCTGAAACACCCAACTGTTTGGTTTTGCTTCTGCGTAAGGCTCGAGCACTGCCTTTGCCCATTGAAGGTTAAAGTTGCCGTAGGCTGAGTATAGGTCATCGTGTTCCAAAAAAGTTGTAGCTGGCAAGATGTAATCAGCGTAATCTGCGGTGTCTGTTTGGAAGTGTTCCAAAACCACAGTAAATAAGTCTTCACGTTCTAAACCCTTAAGCACTCTTGAACTATCAGGTGCAATAACCGCAGGGTTACTGTTAAAAACAAACAAGGTTTTAATAGGGTCTTGTTTATCTTCTAAAGCTAAAGCTAACTGACTCATGTTGATGACACGTACATCATCTTTTACACGGTCTAGTCCACTATAGCGAGTTTTGTTTAGTGCAAAGGCGTCACTGGTTGAGAGCATAGCGCCGCCACCAAGGACAGTCCATGCGCCTGTAAGTGCTGGCAAAAGCGTGATGGCTCTTAGCGCATTGCCACCGCTTTCGTTACGAGTTAAACCATAACTTGTACGGATAAAGGTTTCTTTTGTACTGCCATAGGCTAAAGCAAGCTCTTCGATTTCTTCAACAGTTAAACCACAAAAATCTGCTGCTTTTTCCGTAGACCATTCTGCACAAGCTTGACGGTAGTCGCTGATGTCATTTGCATGAGCTTCTAAATAAGCTTTATCTTCTAGACCTTTTTCAAAAATGATATTGCCAATTGCTAGTGCAAGTGCGGTGTCTGTACCCACATTGATGCGTAAGTGTTCACCAGCAAGTTTACTAGTTTCATTTTTATAGGGGTCTATATGAATAACCCTAGCACCATTTTTTTGTGCAGCTTTGACATGTGGTGTTAGGTGAACATTGCTACGTACGCTATCTATACCCCAAAGTAAAATAAGTTTGGCATTGGCAATGCTAGCTGGGTTAGGGGCTAGGCGTTTGCCGTAGTTCATATTCCAAGCAACAGAACCAGTTTTTGCACAAATGGTTTCGTCTAGTTCACAAGCACCGATAGTGCGGAAAAACGCAAGTGGGTGATCTCTTTCTATATAGCCCATCGTGCCAGCATAGTGATAAGGAAGGATAGCGTTAGCCCCATAAGTATCTAGCGTATGCTGTGTTTTTGCAGCAATATCTGCTAGAGCTTTTTCCCAACTCACACGTTCAAATTTACCTTCACCTTTTTTACCTACTCGCTTAAGTGGATAGCCTAGGCGGTCTTTGTGGTGTTGACGCTCTGGATAGGCGTACATTTTCACACAAGCAAAGCCTTTGGTCGTTTCTTGCTCTGGGTTTCCACGCAGTTTAGTCAGTTTATTATCTTCGATTGTTACGACAAGTGAACAGGTGTCTGGGCAATCTAGTGGGCAGGTTGTGATGTGTTGTTTTGCGTTAGTTACACTACTTTGCTGGCTCATTCATAGCTCCTATTATTAGCTCCTAGTACCTATGACTATAGCAGATATTGCAGCTTTTTGGCATTCACAGTATGAATGCCAAAAAAGTTTAGGACGCTTTATGTCTCACATGATGTTGTTATGTTTTCAATGAGGTTTGAAAATTATTTTCACTACATGGTTTTGTTTTTTATAGTTGCAATCAATAACAAATAAAGACAAGCCTCTCGGTTGTGGAAGAGGCTTGCTAAGAAGGAGGTATATGTGTTCATCACGGTATTGCCGTGATTTGTAAGAAAGGAAGTAATCTTGCGGTTTAAGGGTGTATTCGCAAACTGGAAGGTAAATTATATTTAGGTTTATAGAATAAAGCAGAATATTTGCGGTGTGAATTTACTTCACCTTGCAGTTTTTTCCACTTCGTTCCAAAAACATGCTAAATCTTCTTTACTAACCTAAGTGCAGATACACTCTTGGTAAAGCAGGTAAAGGCGATTTGCGATTAGTCACCATGTGCGGTGGGTTTAACTTCAGTATCCCCTCTGAAGTTTTGGGTAGTTGCTCGTCGCCCTTACTGATTTAAGTTTAAGATATCGGCTATACTTATCCCTGAAGGAAGCTGAAAGCTTGTTCAGTTATTACAACATGCATAAATTCATAGCAAATATAGTTTTACTTTCAGGATTGGTTTTATCCCTAATAGTATTTCTCAGCTTAGCGAAACAGCTATACTGGGCATTTGATTTGCTAACGCACTTCTACTTGCAGTATGCAGTTTTGCTAATAGCTGCTTTTGTTTTTGTGTTAATTGTCGCAAAAGGAAAGAGCAAAGGCTTAGCCTTGTTGCTAATACCTGCATTAGTCATAGTGCTTGTTAAGCTTATGCCGTTTTTTATAAAACAAGATGTTGCTGCGCATGGTTCTTTTATTAAAGTAGTTAGTTTGAATGTTTATTATGGGAATCCACAGGCTCGAGCCCTCGCAACATACCTAACACAAGAAGATGCCGATCTTGTACTCCTCACAGAAATAACACCCCCAACCATGCAAATCCTAAAAACTGAATTGGCAAACATCTATCCATATATTCACGATGCGTCCAGACACGGTGCTTTTGGTATAGCTTTGTTTAGCAAAGAAGCCTTTGATAGTTCTCAAACAGTAAATTTTAGGCCAACAACAAGACGTTCAGGGCAGAGCATTGTTGCTGAAGTAGGTGGCGTAACTTTTATCGGGATGCACCCATTACCACCAACAGCGAAGCGCTATGCACAACTGCGTGATGGAGAGCTGGCAAAGCTACAAAGTTTTGTAGAGGATTTGGTTAAAAAAGATGCAGATGTGCCTCTAGTATTACTAGGTGATTTTAATGCCTCACCTTGGTCACACCCTATGGAAAGTTTATTCCGTGAAACACCTGTTAAGCATGGAGGGACTGGATTAGGGCTACAAGGTATATGGCCCACATGGAGAATTTACGGTAGAGGGTCAATTGTATTTGGTGCGCCTATTGACCATATTTTGATTTCTGAACCTATAAGTACTGTTTCCTATAAAACTAAGCTCATAGCGGGGTCTGACCATTCAGCCGTGATTGGTGAATTTATCCTACCTCCCATCCTCAAATAATTAATACCTGACAGCAATTCGAGATGAGAGAAATCAAGAGGAGTCAAGCTTAATTTCAAGACCATCAAGCATAAAATCAAG
>CALGZD010000090.1 GCA_937934635.1 uncultured Deinococcales bacterium | reverse complement strand
TACTTGACCTTATTTCGCTGCAACGAGCCTATCATGTGCCATATTACGCTATTATCATTTAACTCATCAAACTTGCCACGCCATTCTTGGATGCGGTTTTCACCCAGATGGATATGACCATGCTTGAGAACAACATCTTTGATTTCTTCACTACTATGGTTTTTAGTGACAGCAACAAGTTGAACATCGTCTGGATTGCGTCCAGCACGTTCACAAGCAAGTGTAATACGAGTTTTAATTGATTCTAATGACATAAAGAATTAGCTGCTTACTGTTTGAAATTGGATTTGCTGAAAGCTGCTTAACTATCAAGATAACAAATTTATGTTGCCTAGACTGTTGATTAAGATAAATTTAGAAAGAACGCTATTGAATGATTTTTTGCACTTCTCGCTCAAAAATCTCTACTGTAAGTGGACCCGCATATTTATAGCTTACCGTGCCATCTTTTTTAATGAAAAAGGTCTCTGGTAAACCTAATACACCGTACTTGATACCAACCCGACTTCCTTCATCAAAAACATTTGGGAAAGTCCAGTTAAATTCATCTAGAAATTTCTCAGCATTTGTTTGATTAGCATCTTGGGTATTGACCCCTAGAATGAGTACATCTGACTGATATTTATTCCACATTTCAGCAATTAGAGGTGCTTCGTCTCTACATGGAGGACACCAAGATGCCCAGAAGTTAATGACAACTGGCGTATCTAAAGTTGCTAAGTTGGCTTCTGAAATACCTAAAGAATCACCATAGCTTGTTTGAAAACGTTCATAGGTTGCTAGTTCAAAACTTGGTGCTGGATTGCCAACCCAACGAGAGCGGATTTCATCTCGTGTGTTTGGGTCACGATTGATGCCATAGAAAAACAGTGCTGCTAGCGCAGCAACAATAAGGAGTACCCAGACAAGACGCATCATAAGACTATCATCATGTGGTGAGATGACCAGCGCTGGCTAGATTCTTTTGCCTACTTTCTCTGCGACTGGGAATAACACAATAGAAGGTACCAAGTGCCATGATAAAGCCACCAATCCAAATCCACATGACCAGTGGGCTTTGAATAACACGTAAGATGACAAAGTCTTGGTCAGGGGCAAGGCTACCACTGAGCGTCAGATAGATATCGTGTTGGAAGCGGTAGAGAACAGCAGCCGTCGGTACTGGAGATTGTGACGTAACACCATCATGGATATAAAAGTTCATGCGTGGGCGTAAGGTGGTAACTTTACGATTGTTTTGCCACACTTCGACATTGGCACCTGCCGTACCACGACCTGGATGTTGTTCCATAAAGGTATCGATAGCTTTAAGTTCATAGTTTTGAAACGTTGTACTGCCACCAAAGTCAACTTTAACTTGTTGATCTACTCGGTAAGCACTTGCACCCATGACACCAAGTGCAGTGATGATGACACCAAAATGTACAATCATAGACCCAAAACGGCGACGATTTTCAAAAGCATATTGCTTGAATATCTCTAGGCTATTGCGCTTGCTTAACTTTGCCCTTGGTACAACTGCAGCAGAAATGAGTAGCCAGAGGCTTACAAGATTGTAAGCAGAAATGGCAATGGTTAAGATTGGATAGGGGCGTCTCATGCCAAGTGCGAAAGCTATAACCGCAGCTAGGATAGCTGCACCACACATCCAGATAAGATTCTTAAGAATGGACTGATGCTCTGCTTTACGCCACGGTAGTAGTGGACCTATACCCATCAATATAAAAATCAAGAACCAGATTGGTACACTCATTTGATTGAAGAAGGGCGCACCAACAGTAACCTTTTCGCCAGAAAAGAGCTCCACGATTAGAGGAAATAATGTACCCAATAAAATCATGAAGGTCATGGCTAAAAACAATACATTGCCAAGTAGGAACGATGATTCACGGCTCACAGCAGCATCTAGTTCAGCGTGGTCTTGTACTTGATCCCAGCGGATAACTACTAGTGCGAGAGAAGCAAAGAGCGTAAGTAGGAAAAAGATTAAAAAGTAAATACCTACTGGACCATCACCAAAGTTGTGAACAGAAGAAAGCACACCTGCACGAATTAAGAATGTTCCTAAAATAGTTAGTGTAAAGGTTAGAACGATAAGCATCATGTTCCAGCTTTTTAGCATTCGTCTGCGTTCTTGAACTTGTATGCCATGAATAAAAGCAGTGGCAGTTAACCAAGGCATGAAGCTAACATTTTCAACAGGGTCCCACGCCCAGAAGCCACCCCAGCCAAGAACCTCATAACTCCACCAGCCACCAGCAATGATTGCTGCTGTTAAAAAGCCCCAGCCTGTGAGCGTCCAGCGTCTGGTAAGGCGCATCCACTCACTACCTGGACGTTTGGTGATGAGTGCTGCCATGGCGAAGGCAAAGGGAACGGTTAGCCCTACATACCCTAAGTACATCAGCACAGGGTGTACTGCCATCATCCAGTGATTTTGTAAGAGTGAATTTGGTCCTGGACCTATGAACAAGCCTGTTGGATTTAGGGCAAAAGGGTTAGCGACAAATGCAAGCACTAACACAAAGAAGAGTTGTACAGCTTGCATGACATTCAGCGCCCAAGGTCGTAAGGCATGATTGGGTGTGTTCATGGCTAACAGGGCTGTATAAAGGCTAAGTACCCATGCCCATAAAAGGATTGAGCCTTCTAGAGCACCCCAGAGCATGACAATTTTGACCCAGAGAGGTGCTGTCATTGAAGAATGCTGTGCTACGTATTGAACAGAGAAATCGTCTGTTAACAGCGCTGCCTGCATACACATCATGGCAGTGCTGAGTGCTAAGAACGTAGCAACTGCTGCATAGCGAGCAGAGGTTTGTAATTGAGCGTTTCGTCTTAGGATTCCTAGTACACCTGCTACAAGTGCATAAATGATAATCCCACAGGTAAGCATAAGGCTGGCTGTGCCTAATTGACCCAAGCTAAGCGCACGCTCTGCTAATGGATTTACCTGACTAGCATCGAGTCTTTGTAATGAGATGGGGGCACTTGCAAATGCTGTAAAAAGCGGTGTTAGTGAAAGAAATATAGGTATGAATCTCAAGGTGACTAGATCCTTTCGGGAATCTGCTCAGGAATTAAAGTTAAATAATTTTTATTTCTGAGTCTCATTTGAGCTTGGAAATAGTTTAAACACAAATAGGAGTTTTTTGTTTTTTGAAAAACTCTAAGGTGAGTCCCATTGATAGGTAAAAACGTTATTATTATGTCAAGAATTTTCACAATCAAAAACGGGACTCACCCTTATTCAAGAGATTTTTTGAGCGCTTCGACATCGACTGCACCGTCTTTCGGTGCTTCATAGACCTCAGTATGTTTAATAAGTAAGTTATCACTTACAAATACACCTTCTTGAAATCTACCTTCGACCACGACACCTGTGTTTTCTTTGAAGAGTTCGGGAGGTGCGCCTGTGTAGCGAACAGGATAGCTGTTGATGCTATCGGAGATTTGGAAGTAGAGCTTTAAATCATTGCTATTGAAATCAACTGTGCCACTTTGCACTAAGCCGCCCAAACGCAAGCGTTTATTTTGGTAGCTGTTTGGGTCTTTGGCATATTCGTTTGGCAAAATGAAGTAAACCAAAGATGTATTGAGTGCTTGGTAAATCATGAAGCCAGCAGAGGCTAAGATAGCAACTGCAGCAACACTGTAAATTAAGCGTTTCATCTTTCATCCTCTTCTATTTGTGAAACGAGTCTTCGGTAGCGCCAGTTTAGATAGAGAATGTAGCCAATATAAGCCAAGATGAGTTGACCCCAAGCGAACCATACCCAGTGCCACTGACTCCAATTTGCAGTTAATGAATTAAACATGGATTGCCTCACTTTTTTGGTTTTGTTGGTTTTGGCGTTTGTGCTCGAGCCATTCCTCTTGCCTCGCCTCAAGTCTACCTATCCTGACACGTTCGATCATCATATAGATGTATATAAGAGCTGCTACCACAACATTGAATAAAAGCACCTGTAAAAATTCTGGTTGCATAGTCACGCCACTACCATCAAGATTGATGCTTTTTGCTGGGTGAAGCGTACGCCACCACTCAGATGCAAAATAAATAATAGGCACATCTGCAAGAATGATGAGACCGATTACAGCACTTACTCTGCCTCTACGAACTGGGTCATCAATCAAGCCTCTAACGATAAAATAACCAACAAGCAAGAAGAACATGAGCGCAGTTGCTGTGAGTTTTGCATCCCAAGTCCACCAAGTGTTTAAGGTTGGTTTGCTGTAGGTCATGCCGCCAATGAGGGTTAATCCTGAGAAGAAGAGTGCCATTTCTGCACTAGCTACAGCTAAAATATCATTGATTTTTCCGCTACGCCACAAGAAGATAGCACCGAAGATAGCGCAAAGGAAGACTGCTAAGAAACAAATCCATGCGACAGAAACATGGGCGTACATGATGCGAATGAGGTCACCTTGTGTTACGTCTACAGGAGAGCGTACAAGACCAAGATACATACCAACACCAAATAGAATGAGATTGAGCAGAGCAAATAGATTCAACCATAGTGGTCTGGTTGGTCTAGAAAAAGTTTGTTTGGACGTGCTGTTCATAATTAACCTCTGAATTAACTTCTGTTATCTAAACGTATTGTCTAAACATCTTATTGTTATTGCAGTAGCCTACTTGACGTTTGTTTACTTTTTATAAATTTATAAAAACACTACAAAACACAGCGATTATTGAGATTAATCCTAGTAGACATCGCTCAAGCACATGTCCCTAAAAGTTATGAGTTGTAAGAACCTTTTATTCTTCGACAGCAAAGCGAAATATGGCTGTGCAAAGTACAAAGTAGATAAGGTCAAAGCCTGCTAAAAACTTCAGCCAGTCTTTTGCTTGTTGCAACATATCAGGCTTCAAAGCATTTTCGCTTTCAGGTAAAGCAGCAATACTAAAGAGTAAATCACTTGATTGTACCGCAGCTAAAAGGACAGGTACGATGACTGGAAACATCAGTACAGGTAGTAGAGATTCTCTAGCTCTAAGGTTGGCAGTTAGGGCTGCGTAAAAAGTAGATATGAGTGAAAAACCTAAACAGCCGAGTAGTAGTGTAATTAGTAGCCATGGCCAGTCAGAGCCTAAGCCAACATTAAAAAAAATCATGGTAGTAGGCAAAATCAGTAAAGAAAGAACTGATAAAAATAACCAGTTAAAGAGTAATTTTCCTAGGTAGATAGTTTCTCTTGGAATAGGGAAGAGCAATAATTGCTCGAAAGCACCTTCATCTAACTCTGCTTGATAACTCTGCGCTGATGAGATTACACCAGCAAATGCCAAACTGACCCATAAAACACCTGCTGCTGCATTCTGTAAGAAAATACTTTCTGGACCAATAGCAAATGCCAAAATAACCAGCACAATTGCTGAAAAAAAGACAGTAGCAACGGTAACAACTTTGCTGCGTAGCTCTTGTCGTAGGTCTTTTTGAGCAATGGTGAGTAAGGTGATTAAGTCAGACATAAGTTAGGTGCAAGATTTAGATATTAAGACAAGGTTTAGGTAAAAATCAGGCAATTCGTGAAAGCTTTCCTTGTTCGACTTTTAGTGTGACATCGACAAAGTCTTTAACACGATCGAGTTCGTGAGAGGCTAAAATAACGGTTTTATTTGAGTTTACCGCTTCGTTCAGTAGCTCATCTATAAGTATTCTTCCAGATGCATCTAGTGCTGCGTAGGGTTCATCAAGTAGCCAGATAGGTGTGTCTGCTAGCAGGACTCGAGCTATCCCCAATCTCTTCTTCATACCGCTAGAAAATGTACGTACTAATTTATCTGAAGCCTTTTCTAGTTCAACTTTTTCAAGAAGCTCTGTAATTTTCTCTTTCGCAGTTTTTGAATCATAATTGTAAAACTTAGCAGCCATTTCCAAATTTTCGAAAGCTGTCAAGCTAGGATAGCTTCCTCCTAAAACACTGAGGTACGCAATGTGCTTACGAACTTCATCCCCTTCTTTTTTAAGAGAATGACCAAGAATAAAGCCATCCCCTTTGCTAGGTCTGAGTTTGCTAGATAGAACACGAATAAGTGTTGTTTTTCCTGAACCGTTGCTGCCTTGTAAACACAAACGTTTGCCTTGTTGCACACTTAAGGAGATATTTTCTAAAACATAGTTAGCACCAAAACGTTGCGATAAGTCTTCTAGCTGAATAGCTGGAATTAATGCATTTGTGTTTTGTAAAGATGTGTTTTGTGAAGATTGAGACATGATTATAGGTTTGATTGGCATTCTAGTTTGATTGGCATTCTAGAAAATCAGCCTTATTTCGGCGAATGATGAAGTATCTTAGCAAAAGAATGGGTTTAACCTTCTAGGGATTCTGGGTGTATTTACGTGATTGAAACGATGACATATACGTCTTGTGTACGGGTGCGTCCCGCTAAAGGTTGAACGTATATCTCAAGAAATAATTTGATATTCAACTCTAGTAGGGACGCACCTTGGAAGTTTTTCAAAAAGCGAAAAAACTTCTATTTGCATTGAATCTCTTTCCAACCTTGGATGGGACGCACCCTTGTGTACTTTTGATGTTGTACTTGTATACTTTTGTGTTAGTATATGGACTAGTTTAAGGTTAAAGCCTTACAAAGTATGTTGCTGACTGTACATAAATAGGTGTGAAGTTGTGGTTCTAAGGCTTGAATCCTCCGCTTTGTGTACTAAATTTGTACTGAGTACAACTTAATAAAGTAAATAAATAATCGTAAGTAATTTTAAGGTATCAAGGATGGGAACACGCTACTGTGTCACAAGCTGCACCTAAAACAAAAACGACTGTTCAAGCAAGTCCTTGGCGAAAGATTTTTGAGGATATTCGTCGTTCTGTTGGTAATAAACGGGATGATACAGGTGTTCTTGGTAGCATTAATTGGTTACGTAAACAGATGGAACAAAAAGGGGCAAACCCGAATGTTGTTCGCAACATCATTTACCGTGACAAAGGCAAGATTAATGATAAGCGTATCCTTTTTGACATCTTAAATCAGCTATGGGTTGATTTAGGGAATGAACAGCTTCAAGTACCAGAGCTTGAAGTATTGCTCTCAACAGGTGGTAGTGCTGAGCAAGAGGTGATGCAACTTCTTGGTCGAGAAAAGCGTAGGGCGTACCGTAGTTTTGTCGGTGCAGTACGAAGTAGCTATCCGCCTAAACTCTTGATTACAGGACGACCTGGTTCGGGCAAGACGCTTTTAACTGACTACATTCAGCAAGCACTTGAAATGCCACCAAGAGCTGCTGAAAAAATTATCCGTTTAGAATTTAGTCGCAATGATTTAGCAGCTTCGCTTAGCCGTCTTGCAAGTGCGCTTGGGGTTGATGATGAACTTTTTGAATCACGGCTTGTAAAAATTGCTTCTTCAACTGCCTATGCGGTTCAGGCAGATGCACAGGCAGATGTTGCTAGGGCTATTATTGAAGAACTGCGTTACAACGAAGAACCAGTTGTACTTCTCTTGCACATCTCACAGGTGGTTGGTTCAGGAGATCAAGAAGATACCTTGGGGCTTGCGCCGTTACGGTTGAATACAACTGATGTACCAAGAGTAAATTCGACTGAGTGGCTTTGGGTGTCTTTGCTCACCCCACTTAGCCGTTTGCCAAATTTGAGTGTTTTGGTCAGTATGGTTGATACGCCAACAAGAGTAGTGTCATCGCTTGGGCGTTTTAAAGACCCGATTAAATTGAGTCCGCCCACTGCGAGTGAAGCTAGACGTTTTGTTAAGGCACGTTTGCCGCACCTTGCCACGGTTCAGCAAGAAGCACTGGTGAACCGTGCTAAGCGTTCTTTTGAAGATTTGCGTACTTTAACCTTGCTTGCGGAAATTCGTGAGCCCTTAAGTCGAAATGATAATGAAGATGCTGGCTTAAAACTTGTTTCGCAACTTAGTCATTTGGTACATACTGCTGCGGATGTCAAGCTTAGGAACTTTTTAGGTGCGCTTGCGGTTCTTTCTTTGCAAGATTATCCAGCCTTTACAACGCAGGCGCTTAATCATGTGCGTGAGAGTGAAGAGCCTTTTAACAGTATTACCCAAGCTTTTTTAGATGTTGTACCTGGAGAGGCAGAGACGTGGCGTTGTTTTTCTAGGGCACTAGCTAAAAGTTTACGTGAAGAACTTTTACTGAGTGATCCAACTTTTTATAAATCGCTGAATAAACGAGCTAGCGAAAATTATGAAGAAGCTGCGGCTAAAGATCCACGCAGTGAGGTGGGCACACGCTATGTTTATCATCTGATTGAGGCGAGGCTGTGGGAAGAGCTCGAGCAGTGGCTACGTCTCCACAGCGTTCAACAATCCTTACTGCGTCGTGTATGGCGTTTGGCAAGTCAAGAACTAAAAAATAATCCTAAAGACCTAGAAATTTTTGAAGCTATCACTTTGCAAGTCGCAGCCTACTACGTCAAGCTTGGCAGTCATAACCATCCTGATGTTGTAGAAGCCTTGGAAGTTTTAGCTCAGTCAGAACAAGGTGAATTACGAGCTTGGTCACAACTTAAACGTGCTGAGAGTGAAGTTATCAAAGCAAATTATGATATGGCTGAAAAACTGGTTGAAGATTGGCCAGACATTGATGACCCAACCTTAAATGCTGAGGTAACACTTGTTAAAGCTAGTGTGGCACGTTGGCGAAGTCAGTTAGATAATGCTGCTGATTTGATAGAGCAAGGTGCTCGGCAAAAACTTGCTGATATATCACCAAAAAGTGTTTCGGGTGAACTGGTTCATGCCAAAGTATCTGTATGGGCAGGCTTGATTGCTAAAGATAGAGGCGAGCTAGATCAAGCGATAGAACATTTTAGTAATGTTCAAGCAGATGACGATTTGATTCGTGCTAGGGTTGCTTTTCAACAAGGTGATGCTTTGATAAAGCTTGGCAAGTATGATGCTGCCCTCAAGTCTTTAGAAAAAGCGCTTAAACTTTCCAAACGTAGTGAAGCTCCTTTACATGAACAAATCCGTTATCAATCTCGTGTAGCCCATCTGCTTCGCAAGCGTGGCGCACTTGAAGCCGCAACGCAGCATTTTGATGAAGCCAAGCTGCTTTTAGAAAGTCAAGATACCTTGGGTATCGTTCGAGATTTTGAGTGGGCAAAAATGCGTGATGAACGTGCCCTCAACCTCTTGGCAACAGGGCAGTTCGATGCAGCTATTTTTGATCTTTGGAAAAATATCGAAGTATTTCAGAAGTATCAGAGCGTTTACGAGGTAGATGCAACCTTTAGAATTTTGCGAAGTACCTTGCGATTAAGTTTTGCTTATTGGTGTCGCAGCCTCAGCCAACGACTAACCTTGCCGCTCATGAAAGCTGATATGACGCAGCCAGATCATCCTGATGTTGTTCATGCAAGGCAACTTTGTTTGAGTGTTCAAGAGGTTTTAGCACAAAAAGATCAGTTTCACTACTTCACGATAGAGAATAGTGCCCTACTGATTTCAAGTTTGGTGGCGAGTTCTGTTGATGAGTCTATTCGTTTGGCGAAGGCAGCTTATGAGGGCTCGAGCTATGACTATGACCTCGCCCTAAGTAGTGCTTACCTGAGTTTGGCGTACTTACGAAAGCAGGCTTTAGCAGAAGTTCTAGAAAATGCCGAAAAAGGTTTAGCAGCTTTAGAAAAAATCCGCAATGATTCAACGCTTAAACAAGAACTTAGTGATGAAGGCTTACTCGCATGGCTATTAGCATTAAAAATGCAAGCCTATGCAATAGATGAAAATAGACAAAAAGCCATAGAGTGTCTACTACAAGTACTTTCAGATACAAGTTTGGCAATTCATCATGAATCCGTTTTACGGGTATTTGCTGCTTTGGCTGAAAACAACAGGTCTGAATGGTTAACGCCTGAGTTGTGCGAGCGATTTAAAGTCCAGCCTGAAGAACTGTCAAATAATAAATATGTTCGCTTAGCAGATGCGCTTGTTGTGCAGTGGTTACAAAAATAAGTTCCAGCTTTTAATACCAATTCCGCTTAAATCCATTATAAAATAAAGTCTAAAGGTGTTTTCAAGTAGTAGTTCAGGTAAGTAGCGGACTAAACTAACGCACCTGATGCTTCCTTAATGTTTGCGCTTAACGCATTCTTTTGCTACATGTATCGGGCACGGGATAACTCCCAGTTTTAAAGCCCAAAGCATGTGTGAAAAATCTCTCAATTACAAAGAACCAAAGAGGTTTCCCTTCATATGTGAAGATTATTGTGACTTAAGCACACATTTATCTCATAGTTTATTGACATGACCACTACAAATATGGGATACTCCTCTTGAATTCATGACAAGACGAATGTCGTATTGAAAGGAGGTGTAATCCACTTGAAGCGGTGTTATGTCTTGGTAGAGTTCCTTTTTAAACTTAAGTAGAGAAAGCATAAAAGCTTTTGAGAGCAAAGCCTGTGAGGAAACAAGGAAACTCCAGACTTTGTCTGAATTTTTTTATGCCTGCACTGAAGTTTTTAAAGTTCTTTTAATAAAATCTTGAAACTTCAAGGGGAATACATAACAATGAGGAAAATTCTTTTTTCAGTAATTATTTTGGCATTCTTTACAGTTTTTGGTAATGCCCAAAACGTAGATTGTCCATTTGGCTGTGTGCCAGATGCAAGTGCACAACCTGCAGCAGTTGCGTTGTGTCAGTCTGGTCCAAGCTTCTATCCTGATGTACCTGCTGGTCACTGGGCACAAAGTGCAGTAGGTCGTATCTCAGAACTAGGTATTATCATCGGCTTCCCTGATGGTCAGTACCGTGGTAATGAAGGTCTAACACGTTATCAAGCAGCATTAATGTTCCAGAGATTGATCGAATGTTACATCGGTAACATGGGATCAAGCGTATCTCGTGGCGAGATTGATGCTATCAACCGTGCAATCGCAGAACTTCGCGGTAGCGTTGGCATGGGCAGCGGCGGTACAGGCGCAACAGGTGCTGCTGGTGCGACAGGCGCAACAGGTGCTAGAGGCGCTACAGGTGCAACAGGCGCTGCTGGTGCGACAGGTGCTAGAGGCGCAACAGGCGCAACAGGTGCTCCAGGCCCACAAGGTCCTGCTGGTCCTGCTGGCGCTGACGGTGCAACAGGCGCAACAGGTGCTCCAGGTCCACAAGGTCCTGCTGGTCCTGCTGGCGCACAAGGTCCTGCTGGTCCACAAGGTCCTGCTGGTCCTGCTGGTTCATCTGCGAATGTTGCAGGTCTTGCAAATGACATCGCAGCAATCGGTAGTGCAGCTGGTTCAAACGCAGCACGTATCGCTAACTTAGAGAGTGCTCTATCTGACGCAATGGATATGATGTCAGGCATGTCAGCGGGCGGTGGCACAACCACTGTTGAGCGTGTTGAGACAATCCGTGAAATCGTTGAGCAACCAATCGTTACTAACGAAATTGTTGAGCGTATTGTAGAAGTACAAGTCGCTGACCAAGGTGCTGCTGGCGCTGTACAAGATCTAAGCAACCAGTTAAATGCACTTCGTGTTAAAGCTGATACTGCACAAGCAACTGCACAGCGTGCGCTTGCTTTAGCTGCTGATCAGCCAGAAATGCCAATGGTTGATATGAGTGGTGTTGAGTCACGTCTTGCACAGCAAGCTCGCTCAATCGATGCACTTAATGACCTAGTTGCACTTCTAAATGCTGATGTTGTTTCACTTCAAGGTGTAGAAATGCCAATGTTCGATATGGCACCTGTAGAAGCAAATTCAGCTGCAATTGCACGTAACAGCAGTGATATCTCTAACATCCGTGAATTCGCAATTCTTCTTCGTCGTAACCAAGTTGGTCTTGAAGGTCGCATTAGTGATCTTGAAGCAAATGCGCTTAACCGTGCTGACTTCGACGCAAAAATTGCTGAAATTGAAAGCAAGCTACTTAACGTATCTGGCTCAATCACAACTGGCTTCGGCTGGACACGTATGAATGCTAAAGAGCGTGACTTTGATGTTGATCGTATCTTCGGTGCAGACTTCAAACGTGATCTTGGTAGCAGTATCTTCTCAACAGGTGCAGGCAGCACAACAGATGGGGACAACGACCTAGATAAGCATCAACATGCAGATTTCAAATCAGTTTCTGCTGGTGAATTCACAAGCGCACTATCTTTGAACTTTGGTTTCACTGAAGCTATCGAGGGCTGTGGTCCATCACAAGGTGAGTGGGGCGCTAACTGCTTCGGCGGCGTAGTGAACATGAACCTTTCACGTGCATATAACATTGATAGTGAGTCAGATGGTTCTGAACAGTTTGATATGGCTTACGTCTTCAACTTTGATGGTGCTAAGTTCCACTATAGCCCAATCGGTATGGCTCCTGTAACATTTGAGTTTGGTCCAAGCGTTGATCGTAAGTTCACATCATACGTTCTTGACACAGACAACAATGGTACAACAAATGGTTTTGCTATGGACGTCAGTGCTCCTGACTTCTTAAGCTTCCTAGATCCAACACTTGAGTTTGTTTACGTAACTGGTGACAAGAATGCTGATGCTACTGTAACTGCAGATTCACAAGAGTATGTTATTGGTGTTCGCGGTACTATGAGCCCAGTTGATTTCTTAACTGGTGGTTTCTCTTATGTACAAGAATCAAGAAATACACTTGACCACGCAGATACATTCTTCGGTGGTAACAACGAAGTTCATACTGTATTAGGTGTTGACGGTACGCTAACACTAGATCTACTAACAGCTAGCTTTGAATATGCTACTGAGACACCAGATGGTGGCGAATCAAGAGATCTATACTATGTAAATGGTAGTTTGAATGATAACGTATCAGTAGGTCCTCTAACGCTAAGTGGTATTAAGTTTAACTATCGTAATATCACTGCTGAGTGGGATGGCGTTCTGTCTGATGGTGGTATATATGATCTAGATCAAGAAGGTTTTGGTCTTGCTGCAGGTGTTGACATCGACTTAGGTCCAGTTGGCTTTGTTGGTGATGGTTACTTCGATAACTACAGTGTAGCTTCTGGCGATACTGTTTCTGCATATGGTGTTTCTGGTGGTGTTCGTTTACCATTCCTAAATAACTTTGCAGTTAAGGGCTTCTTCCAGAATGCAACTGAGAATGGTGCAGTTGTCGCTGCGGTCAGTGGTGACAATACACGTGATGACGCTAGACTCTTTAGTACAGATAACTACGAGACTAAGTACGGTGTAACTGCTGAAGGTACACTCTTTAGCCTACTAGGTGTGAATATTGTAGCTAACCTTCTTTATGGTTTTGATGCTGATGGTGAGCAACTTGCTAACTTCGGTTTGACCTTCAAGCCGATTGAAGGCGAAACTGTGATGACTGTTGGTCCATTCACACTAGATCCATACATCTCTCTAGATCCATTCCAAAAGGGTGGTCACTCACGCTATAAGGTTGGTACTGGTTTCGGTGCTAGCTTCCCTGACCTACCGCTAAGCCCTAATCTTCAAGGTGTCGTTAACTATGACATGAATAATAGAGCAGACGCGAATGGTGAATATGAGTACACTGCTACTATGACTCAAATCGCTGCAGCACTTACATTTAGTGAGCTAATTGATCACTTAAGTGTAACGCTACGTGGTGGTTATCATATGGGTACAAACATCGTTCTTAATGATGGTCCTGGTTTCGGTCAAGATAGCAACCCAGTATGGGGTAGCTATGGTGCAGTAAACAACGGTTTAACTCAGTCAACAATGGGTTATGAAGTTGATATCGATTACTGGGGTCTAACACTCAAGTATGGTGCTTATGATCGTGACCTAGGTACTGGTGAAGACGGTACAAGCGCAGCTAGCAAGTTTAGCGTAGGCTATAAAGTCACATTCTAAGTATAAAGTTTGAACTGTTTAAGTTCTAACTAGATTTATTGACCCTCACCTTTGGTGAGGGTCTTTTTTTGTCTTTAAAGCTCTTCCACGATTAACTGACCTAATACCGAAGTGAATCATAAATGTCATAATCACAAACATATCGAAGCGTTGTAACTTGTGTGCCCTTCGGTTCTGATGACAACTTTTTCTGCTAATGGATTATGACTTTCTTCTTTCAGTTTAGTATAAGTCAGTTAATCAGCGATGCAGATGTCTGTGAAAACCACACAGTGCGAGTAGGAACGAACTCATTTAGCATAGGTCAATAAAAAGCGACTTCGTGATTGTTAAAGTTGCCTTGATTGTCATAGTAAAAAATAGCAGAAAATATTTTTGGCTGATTTAACCACTGCATAAAAATTTTATCGCCATCCCAAAGGTTGAGTTCGAAGAGTTTATCGTTATCAATCCAGTGAAGCTCACCTTCTGGTGAATCGATTAACTCACCAGAAAATTCTTCGATTGTGTAGATAAACACGTACCAGTCATCAGTACCATCAAACATGGGAAAGGTGATGAATCCACGAAGGGTTGCAGACTTTACCTCTAGCCCTGATTCTTCAAGGATTTCTCGGCGCATACATTGTTCTGGAGATTCGCCTTGTTCGAACTTACCGCCGAGTCCATTCCATTTACCTTCATGGTAATCATTTTTCTTTTTGTTGCGATAGAGCATGAGTGTTTGATGATTTTTTTTGATGTAACAGAGTGTAGCTAGTTTCATAGCCTTTATAGTATCAGGTGTTGAGTTGTTTATAGAATGTCAGTCATTGGTATAATACCGAAGTGAATCATGGATGTCATAGTCACAAACATAGCAAAGTTTCGTAATTTGTGTGCCCTTCGGTTCTAAAGGCAACTTTTTCTGCTGATTGATTATGACTTTTTTCTTTCAGTTTAGTATAACTAATTGAATTGACGTATGATTTGCCAGACAAAATTTCCTTATCGATACCTTATCGATACTTTATCGATACCTTGTCGGCTTGCTGCTCGTTCATCACATATTTTTTCGAACACGGTATATAAATAACGCCTCAATACGTTAGCATGGACTAGCTTAACGTAACGTAACCTGATTGTCAGGATAGACCCTTATACTCTAAGCTATGCCTACTTTAGCTGTGCTTACTATGCAATTGCAAAAACTAGCTGCCTTATTTATGTTTCGTAGTCTTTTTTGTTTTATGGTTATTTTGATATTCTGTGCCCAACCTTTAGGATTTGCAATGCAAGAACTAAGAGGCGAAAGTATCAGCGTTGTTTACGATGATCCAAAGCTGGATAGTTTTGCAGAAGAGGTTGCGGAACAAGCGAGTGAAGCACTGAATGTGCTGATTGACTTACTAAACTTTAAACCTAGACACGTTACTTTAGTTATAGAAGATACAACAGATAGCTATAATGCATTTGCAATAACCAACCCACATCTCAAGGTTGCATTGCGACCTTTATTTCCTACAGAGTCGGAACTCGGTTTCCGAACAGAAAATGTACTGTATAGCCTTATGCTGCATGAACTCATGCACACTAATCAGTTGACCTACACAGCAACTGAAAAGACTAATGAGCTTTTGATAGCTGGAGAGCGAAGGATTTTTACTGCTGGTAAGGTTGCATCTGTGCCTCCTGCATGGTTTGTTGAGGGGATTGCTACATGGATTGAGTCTGCCTACGGTGGAGGTGGTCGCTTAAATGATGCATTTACTACAGGTCTTCTTCAGAGTCTAGCTTTGGATGGCGGAATACCAGCATTAGATGATGTCAGTCTAACAAGTTATTCTCAATGGCCTTATGGGCGAGCACGCTATTTGTTTGGCGTAAGTTTTATTGACTACTTGGTTGAAAAACATAGTTTTGAAACTATCCTTGATATGTTACAGATTTATAACCGTGGCGGGTTAATTGGTGGCATTTTAAATGACTTTAGTTCTGCATGGTTTGCTGTTGTAGGTACTGAGCTAGAAGATGAATGGACAAGCTGGCAAAAGTCGTTAAAGGCACAAACGATAAAACGGGTCTTTGAGTTACCAAGTACTATGAGTGATGTACTTGCTTCATATGCAAGTGCTGTATTGAGTCCAGATGGACAATATTTAGCATGGGTAGATGTTTCTAAGGGAATATTAGTATCGAAGGTTAAGAAAGTATCTACTGATACTGGTTCTTCTAAAGATAGCTTAGAGCTTGTAGATACTGAGCTAGTTTTAGCAGACAGAGCACCAAGGAAACTGAATTGGTATAGCAACAATCAATTGGTGTATAGCAGAACAGTGAGAGATAAGCTCACTAGTTTTCGCAAAGCTTTTTTATTAGATATAGAGACAGGTGAGGAACGGTTGTTTAGCGCTCAAGAGCGTCTTAAGCTTTTAACGCCTAACCTTGCCAGTGGATGTGTTTTTGCAATTCGAGATGTGCGTCCAGAACCATCATTATTGGTTGAGTTATGTCCAGCCGAGGTTGGTGATAAAGCTAGTGTTGTTTTATCACTAGAGGTTTCATCAGTCTGGCAAGCACCAGAGGGTATACATCTATTATCAATTGCTATTAATTCGCAAGGCGACATACTCCTTAGTGTGTGGCAAGAAGGCAAAGCAGATTTAGCCCTGTTTGACAGTGAAACTGGTAATTTGGATTTGCTTATGCACGATGCAGGGCAAGATTTAGAACCTGCTTGGCGAATCAAAGCGTCAGGTGACGCGAGTATAGTATTTCGTTCTGATAGGCATTTGACCACACAAGGGAATGTCGTTTTTGATGTTTATGAGCTCGAGCCTGCCCGAAGTACCCAACAAAAACACCGTCTTACACGTTTGAGTCGAAGCATAGGTGGAGCATTTCAACCTATTAGTTTTGACGATGATACTGTTATCTATAGCACATTAGTAAATGGTGGATTTCAAATTGCAAGCTTAGATACCAATTCTCCAAACCGTATAAGCTTTGTGACGTCGCCTGAAGTTAGTTACACCCTGACTAGAGTGAATAATTTTGAGGAGAGTATTGTTGCTGATAGTACATCCAATGGTTTGATTGGCTTTGAATTGCAAAACTATCAACCTTTAAAAAGTTTGCTACCGTATGCTATTCAGCCTACGCTTTCAGTTGGTAATGTCAATTTAAATAATTTAGCTGACATACAATACTTTTTAAGTGGAACTACCTTTTCAGAGGATATAACAGGAAAACATAGTTATAGGGTGTCAGGCGGTCTCAATAATATTCTAACAGGCTATTTAGGCGGGCAATATCTATTTTTAAATTACACCTATTCACCCACGCCAGTTTTGACACCTGTTTCACAGAGTCCAGTTGATATGGGCTTGAGTGTTGGTGTGTGGCCGCACTTTCCTTTTGGAGAAGGTGCAACTAAAACAGCGCTTGGTGTCAGAACATTTGTGAATTTGAAATTACCCAATGATAACTTTGTTAGCTATGCAAACCTTAGTGTTGGGCTAATTAATTTTCAATCAAGATCAACGGATTGGTTTGTAGACGCAAGCGCTCGCTTGATGATTTCAAAGCAAAGACGTGATACTTGGGACTATGTCAGTGATGGCTACCGTAGTGCCTTGTTTGCAGCCATAAGCCCGATAAGCCCAAGTGCAGTTGGCAGCCCGAGTGCAGAAGGTCAGTTAGGTGGTGTGTGGGCAACAACGAGCTACCATGAGACTGTGAGTGCTTTTGGAGTGTCTGGAATCGGAGAACTGTATTTGCAAGCAGGTTACAATGCGGCGCAGCCTATTCCGATAAGTACAGAGG
>CALGZD010000089.1 GCA_937934635.1 uncultured Deinococcales bacterium | reverse complement strand
CTGATTTCTATTTTACCCTTGACTTATCGTGGCCTTCTCAGGGAAGTTTTTCCATAAAACATACAATCAGTGTTTACTATGAATTATGTTAAAAGGCTTTACCTTCTGTTCTGAATCAGAAGTTGATAACGGCATATGATTTATTACAACCAACTAAAAGCGACAAATCAAACACATATCTTATCATTCAAAAACCACTGTTAATTAAAAACGCAAAGATCCCCAATTCTCAATTTTTTTCGATTCCACGTTAAACTTATAAGCAAAAACCATAAATAACCTTACAACTCTTTCAAAAAAGCATATAATATCCTTAATTGGAGTACTGTAAGAAACTATGACAGAAGTTGCTGACCCCATAAAAAAGACTGAAGAGACACCCGCAGATATACCTGTAGATACACCAGTCAAAAAAGAAGCCAACAAAGAAGTTAAAAAAGTAAAAGATATTTGGCATGATGCCTTTTATAAATTTGTGCATCTCGAAGAACCTGAAGTTGTGCTCGAGCACCTTCGTGAGCTTAGTAGTGCTTGTACAGGTAGCATCTTAGTCGCAACAGAAGGCGTTAACGGCATGATTGCAGGTACTATAGAACAGCTTGATGCCTTCCGTGAGCACATGGCAAATGATGCTGTTTTAGAAGGCAAGTTTTCAGATATGACCTATAAACGTACACCTTGTAAAAGCAAACCCTTCCACAAAATGCGGGTACGCTTGAAAGCAGAAATTGTGCCACTCCGTGTTGAAGGCGTTGACGCAACCAGTCAAACAGGAACTGACCTTTCCCCACAAGAGTGGCGCGAACTTCTCAAAAAAGACAACCTCGTACTCATAGATAACCGTAACGATTACGAATACCGTCTTGGTAAATTTAAAGGTGCAGTGAACCCAAAAGTTAACAACTTCCGTGAGTTTCCAGATTACATCAAAGAAAACTTACCAAAGTGGCAAAAAGAAGGTAAAGAAGTAGCGATGTACTGCACGGGTGGCATCCGTTGCGAAAAGACTTCTGCATGGATGCTTGATTTAGGCATGAATGTCTACCAACTTGAAGGTGGTATTTTGAATTACTTCAAAGAAATACCTGACGCAGAGCAAGACTGGGAAGGTGAATGCTTTGTTTTTGATAACCGCATCGCCTTAGATACAAAACTAGAAGAAACCGACACCACTATCGATGATGTTTATGACCCACTTCAAGACGACGATTGGCGTATCCAGCGCGCTCAAGACCTTTGGAATGGCGCACTTGTACCTATCGATAATTCTAGCGTTGAAGATGATGAAGCCTAATGCCTTCTGAACGCATTAACTTTCAAAATGCAGAGGGCGAAACACTCTCTGGCAGATTAGAATTACCAACTGGCAAAGCAAAGGCTTTTGCTCTTTTTGCACACTGCTTCACTTGCTCTAAAAACCTCAATGCAGTTCGTAATATTGCTGCTGCTTTGAATGAAGCGGGTATTGCTGTGTTACGCTTTGACTTTACAGGACTTGGACAAAGCGAAGGAGACTTTGCAAATACAAACTTTTCTTCAAATATTGCTGACCTTATCAGTGCTGCAAATTTTCTCAAAGAAAACTATCAAGCACCACAACTATTGATTGGTCATTCGCTAGGTGGTGCAGCAGTTTTGATGGCAGCATCGCAACTTCCAGAAACACAAGCAGTAGCAACCCTTGGTGCGCCTTGTAATCCTGAACATGTCACACACATGCTCCGCTCTGAGCAAGCAACCATTGAAAAAGAGGGCAAGGCAGAAGTCGAACTTGCAGGTAGACGCTTCACCATCAAAAAACAGTTTTTAGATGACCTACAAGCAGTCAAAATGAAAGACGTCATCGCAGCCCTAAAACCTTCATTGTTGGTTATGCATAGCCCCATTGACAACACTGTGGGTATCGACAATGCTGCACATATCTTCCAAACTGCTAAACATCCAAAAAGCTTTATAACTTTGGATAGTGCAGATCATCTTCTCAGCAATGAAGATGATGCCCACTATGTCGGACATGTGATAGCAACATGGTCTAATCGCTATATCAAAGCTCTAAACAGTAAAGATATAGAAAGTTCTAACTGGTATGAAGGCTTAGCAGACAATGCTATTTCAGCCTATACTGAACAGGGTTATAAAACAGAACTCTTTGTTAAAGGGCATCACATGGTTGCTGATGAACCCTTGAAGCTCGGCGGAACGGATTTAGGTGCAACACCTACAGGTTACCTAGCTGCTGCCCTAGCAAGTTGTACAACCATTACACTACGAATGTATGCCAACCGCAAAAAGTGGTCTGTTGACAGTATTCAAGCAGATATTTTTGTAGAACAAGAGAAAAACAAGAACGAAGTCAAAACCCAGTTCCGTCGCGAGTTAAAACTCAGTGGTGATTTGACAGAGGAGCAAAAAGAAAGTCTCAGAGAAATCGCTGGACGTTGCCCTGTACATCGTACATTAGAGGGTGAAGTACATGTCGAAACCACTCTAAAATCTTGAAAGCACAGGTTATATCGAGTCCGAAAATATTATTCCGCAACACGCTTAGATTCCTTAACGTTTGAACATTTCGAATGAATAGCAGTTCCACGATTCACTGCTGTTGCAGTGAATCGGCGAGCTTCGTAACGAGTAAGAATTAACTCACTTAGTGTGTACAGTTGTTACGTGGAAACGCTATTTACAATGGATTTAAGCAGAGTTGGTATTGGTCCTCTTGCTGTACAAGTTAAGTTGACTTGGTATATTTGGTATATATAGTTTCATGACAACATTTACAAATTATTTTAAATTACTTAAAAAGGAGAGTCTACTAGCGTGAATTTTGAATTTGAGGCACAAGCCATAGCAGACGTCATTTTGGTTAAGCCAAGAGTTTTTACTGATGCTCGTGGTTACTTTTTAGAAAGCTATAAAGATGAAGATTTCAAAGCGAATGGTATCACAGTTGACTTCATGCAAGATAATCGTTCACGTTCATCCAAAGGTACCTTGCGTGGCTTGCATTATCAGTTAGCACCCTATGCTCAAGCCAAGCTTGTTTCGGTGGCACGTGGTGAAGTGCTCGATATTGCTGTAGATATTCGAAAAGGGTCACCCACCTATGGTCAGTGGGTTGGCGCTGTTTTATCAGATGAAAACCAACATCAACTCTATGTGCCAGAAGGCTTTGCACATGCCTTTTATGTTCGCAGTGATGTTGCTGATGTTACCTATAAAGTTAACTCACCATACCTGCCATCACACGATAGTGGCATTCGTTGGAATGACCCTACTATTGGCATTGATTGGCAGCTAACTACAGGCGAAGCACCACTGCTTTCCGATAAAGACAAGCAACTTGCTTTTCTTGAAGAGGCTAAGAATAATTTTGAATATTCCGACTAGTGCTTTAAAGATTCAAATGCGAGCGCATCCTCAATCATCATCTGTTTGAGTTGAAATAAGTGAACGTGTACTTCCCAAATTTTTGTAGTCGTCCCAATTATCTTTGCTTGCATCTGAAACGTTATCTACAGATTCATCAAGCGTTTGCTTGAGCTTTTGCTGAACGTCTTTTGGGATTGGGGGGACAACAGCTCTAAAGGCTTCAGAAGGTTGTGCTGGTTTTACAGCTCTATTGCCAGTTACAGCAGCAGCAGTTTCAGATTTTTCTTTAGTTTGTTTAATCTGAACGTTTTCCTGTATCTGCGTTACTATTGGCTTCTTTGTTTCTACAGGTACATCTGAAAGTACTTTTTCTTTAGGCACCTCTGAATGAAGCTCAGAATTTGTCTTGCGTACATCCCTATCTGCGATTAGGCGCTCGGCCGCGACACGGCTCGAGCTGTCCGCAATCCTCACAACCTTCTCCCCTTGCCTTGCCCTCTCTTCATAAGACTCACGCCAAGATTTAACAGGTTTGTCTGGTGTGAACTTAGTTTCTTCAACTTGTAACGGAGCACCTGCAACATTATTCTTGGCTGCTATTTTGTTAAGTTGAATATCAGAATCTCTTATAT